>CAMSQT010000100.1 GCA_947062645.1 uncultured Clostridium sp.
GGACTTATGATTACAGCTATGAATAGTATTCAAGACATGATAGATGTAAACACAATTATTGGAGAACCAATTGAAACCTCTAACAACATTGTTATTATACCAATATCCAAAGTATCATTTGGATTTGCAGCAGGAGGAAGTGAATTCAAAGGAGAAACCATTGACGAATATACTAAAAAAGATAAAGAAGAAGCCATTCAATATCGCTTACCATTTGGGGGAGGAAGTGGTGCAGGTGTAACCATTAACCCAATTGCTTTTTTAGTAATTCAATCAAACAATGTAAAATTAATGCCAGTAAATCACTCTTCTTCATTAGACAAATTGTTAGATTATGTACCAGATTTGATTGAAAAAACGAATAATATTATGAACCGTTGTATGCAAAACCGTAAAGAAGAAACAAACAAAATTCTAAAGGAAATGCAAAATAAGCATAATAAGAGTATGAAAAAAGAAGAAGAGGATAAAAAAGCGATTGAAAATAAAATAGAAGAGGAAGTAAAAAAAACTAAAAAACCAGAAGAAGTGACATATGAATTTGAATACGATGAAACTATGGAAGATGAATAAAGTAAAAGTAACTTTGGATTAGATATCCTTGGTTACTTTTTTGTTTTGCTTTTACTTGCAAGTCATGATAGCAAATGATATAATAAGCAAAAACCAAGGAGGAAAATGTGATACGATTGGTAGCAAGTGATATTGATGGAACCATAATAGGAGAAGAAAACAGCCTAACACCAAAAAACTTAAAAGCAATTCATGACATAAAGGCTTCTAATATTAATTTTGCGATATGCACAGGAAAACCTTATGCTATGGTAAAAAAGTTTTGTAAAGAGTTACAAGCTCGGTTATGGTATTTTCGGAAATGGAAATCAAATTATTGATTTACAAAGTCGGAAAAGAAATTTTTCGAAAAACGTTAACACGGTCAAGAAGTTCAGTTTTGTATCCAACTGGCTAAAAAGGAAAACTTACATATCCATTTTTATACTGAAAATGAAGTAGTTACTCCTAAACTTATGTACATGGATTTAAGAAATTTTAAACTAAGAAATAGTATTTTTCCTAATGATTTAGAATTTAAAGTAGTTCCTAATATAGAAGAATATATGATAAACAATAATCCAACTGTTTTTAAAGTAGTTATTTCAAGCATTTCTAAATTGGAAACCATACAAAAGCAATTACAATCAATTGATGTAAGTGTTTTCTATGTTAATAAATCAAAACAGTACAAAGATAAAGTAATTGATAAAGAATACGAATACTTAGATATAACACCAAGTAAAACAAATAAAGAAGAAGCATTAGCAATTTTATCTAACTACTTAAATCTTTCTTCTTCTCAGGTTATGGCTATTGGCGATAATTTAAATGACATTGGTATGCTAAAAGCTTCTGGTATTGGTGTAGCAGTTGCAAATGCTTATGAGGAAGTAAAAAAAGTAGCAAAGTTTACAACTGTAAATACGGTAGATAATAGTGGGTTTGCAGAAGCAGTTTATAAGTATATTTCTTTTTAAAAAATCGTACTGCTACAACAGTACGATTTTTTACACTTTTAAGAAATTAACTTCTAAGCAAATCAATCCAAGAATAAATTACCTTTTTAGACATCGTAAACAAATTCAGTTTTTCTACATCATTTTTTGCCACAATATCAACTGTAGATAAAACTTTTCCATCTAAAGAAAAGGAAACTTCACCTAATTTTTGACCAGAAGTAATAGGAGCCGAAATATTTTCTTCTAATATTAAATTTTGTTCTATATTTTTATCTTTTCCCTTTTCAAGTAAAGTACCTGCATTATCTTGTAAAATGGCATCAACAGATGAGCGAACACCTTTGGTGACAGATAACGATTTTACAACTTCTTCTTTTTTTCCAAATTGTTTAAAAGAAAAAGTACTAAAACCATAATCTAATAACTTTTGTGCTTCTGCAAAACGAACCTTGGTAGAGGGCGCTTTCATAATAACAGCAATCAAAGATAAATCGTCACGCGTAGCACTAGCAGATAAGTTGTATAATGCTAAGCCCGTAGAACCAGTTTTTAAACCAGTTGCTCCTTTATAAGTTCGAATTAGTTTATTGGTATTAGAAAGACCGAGATTTTCCATCACGAAGGCTATCTGTCCAAATGGTTGTATATTTTGTCACATCAGGATGATTGTTTAATAATTCTTTTGACATTAAAGCAATATCATAACTAGAAGTAACATGGCCGGTCTTCGTCTAATCCATGACAGTTTTTAAAGGTGGTGTCATTCATACCTAAAACTTTGGCTTTATCATTCATCATTTGAACAAAGCCTTCTTCACTACCACCAAGGTGTTCTGCCATGGCAACTACACAATCGTTAGCAGAAGCAACACAAATGGCTTTTAGCATTTCGTCAACAGTTAAGGTTTCTCGTGGGTCTAGCCAAATTTGAGAGCCTCCCATCGAAGCAGCATTTTCGCTACAAGGAATAGTGTCTGTTAAAGAAAGGGTGCCATTATCTAAAGCTTCCATAATTAATAAAATACTCATAACTTTTGTAACAGAAGCAGGACGTAAACTTTCATGTGGGTTGTGTTCAAATAAAACTTGCCCTGTTGTTTGTTCGATTAAGATGGCTGAAGCGGATTCTAAGTTTAAAGTATTAGGCTCTTTTTTATTTTCTTCGTTTTCTTTAGCACTAACAGGAGTAGAAGTACTTGACCATACATAGGTGGTTTCTTCCGCAAAACAAGGCATAGCAAGAGAAAGAACAAGTACCAGGCTAAGAAAAAAAGAAATTGATAATTTTAATTTTTGCATAATTATCCCTCCAATATAAAGGTATTCATGGAAAAATAAAATATACCCAAAAGGTATAACTTGAAAAAATAAGAAAATTATGGTAAACTAGAATAAGATAGATAAAATAGGAAAAAGGAATGAAGTGAGTAATGAAATTAATTACGTTAATCAAGAAAAAAATAAAAAAAGAAAAAATTTTAGAAGAAGTAAGTAAAGAAGAAATAACAGATAAAAAAACGAAGAAAACAAAAAAGAAAAGAACTATGAAGCAGAAACTATTTTTATGTTTGAAAATAGTAATATCATTTATTGTTATGATAATAACGTTTATCATATTATTTTTTAAGACAAATTTATTTCAAACTTATAAAGAACTATGGGTGCAAACTGCTATGACAACTATGAGTCACCAATATTTAGCAACGTGGTTCTTATCAGATGAAGAAATTGAAGAAATTATGAAAAAATTAGAGGTTGAAAATAATGAAAATTCAAATTCTTCTGGTGTTGTTATAAAGAAAAATGAAGGAGAAGTAACCGTAGAAAAAATAACAGGAACAGGATATGTTGGCTATGTTATGATAGCACCAGATGCATCTAAAGTAAAATTAATTGATACGAGAATAGAAGATAGAGGATTAAAATTAAGAGAAATCGTAGAAAAATATAATGCAGTTGGAGCTATTAATGCAGGAGGGTATGTAGATCCACAGGGAAAAGGAATGGGAAATATATTATTAGATACCGTTATTATGAACAAAGAGTTAATAAATGGAGAAAGGGATACAAGTGCAAGTTTAATTGGATTAGACAAAAACGGAAGATTAATATTAGGAAGATATAATTATGAAGAGGCAATCCAGGCAGGAATTAAAGATGCTGTAAAATTTGGACCATATTTAATTGTAAATGGCAATAAACAGATTCAAAATGCAAATTCAGGAGGGCTACATCCAAGAACAGCAATTGGACAAAGAAAAGATGGAACTATGATATTAGTGGTAATTGATGGAAGACAACCTCGGTTACAGCATAGGAACAAACCTTTTAGAATTGCAAAATATATTTGAAAGATATGGTGCTTACAATGCTGCTAATTTAGATGGAGGATATTCAACAGGAATGTGTTTTGAAGGTGAGTTGATAAGTAAGCCGTCTGAAATTCTAGGAGAGAGATATTTGCCAAATGCCTTTATTGTTGAAAAATAATATGATAAAAGTAGGAGTAAGAAAATGAGCATAGATACAAAGGATAGAGATAATAAAAAAGCAGAAATTAGAAGAAAAAATTTAGATAGATTAATGACAGTTCAGAAAGTAGAAGAACCACTAAAAAATCCCCCTAAAAAAGTTAAAAAGGAAAAAACACTAAAACATAAAATTTTTATTGTTTTAAAAGTACTTCTTATCTTAGCTTTTTTAGGATTAACGGCAATCTATTTGTTTTTTAAGACAGATTTATTCCAAGAATATAAAGAATTATGGGTACAAACAGCAATGACCACCATGAACCATCAATATTTAGCAACGTGGTTTTTATCAGATGAAGAAATTGCAGAAATAATGAAAAAATTAGAGGTCGAAAACAATGAAAATTCTAATTCTGATAATATTATGGTAGTAGAGATAGAAAGAAAAGAACCCACTGTAGAAAGAATAAAAGGAAAAGGATATGTTGGCTATGTTATACAAGTGCCAGATGCTTCTAAAGTAAAACTAGTCGATGGAAGAAAATCGGGAAGAGGTTCTAAATTAAGTGAAATTGTAAAACAGAACAAGGCTTTAGGTGGAATAAATGCAGGAGGTTTTTATGATCCTCAAGGAAATGGAGCTGGAAATGTTTTAGTCGATACCGTTATTATGAATAAAAAAATGTTATCAGGAAATAAAGCAACAAGATATAGCTTGATTGGTTTAAGTGAGGATAATAAATTAATATTAGGAAAATATAATTATAAAGAAGCAATTGCTGCCGGAATAGAATCTGCAGTTGAATTTCGGACCTTTTATTATTGTAAATGGGAATAAGCAAATAAAAAATTCAACAGCAGGAGGATTGCACCCTAGAATGGCAATAGGACAAAAACAAGATGGAACTTTTATTTTTGTTTGCATTGATGGAAGGCAACCACGGTTATAGCAT
>CAMSQT010000101.1 GCA_947062645.1 uncultured Clostridium sp.
ACACTCGATCCAACACTCTTTCCCTACACGACGCTCTTCCGATCTTTTTCTAACTTCGTTAAAATCTTTCATTTTAGTTTTTTCGCTATTGGCTACTAATATGGTAGAATCTACAATAGTTGATAAAACAATACTATCTGTTACTAATTTACATGGTGGTGCATCTATAATAATAACATCATAAATGTTTTTTAATAATTGGAGTAATTCTTTCATTTGGTTTGATTCTAATAATTCTGCTGGGTTTGGTGGTACATTTCCATTAGTTAAGATGTGTAAGTTTGGTATGGTAGTTTCTTGAATGTATTTTTTGGCTAAATTAATATTTTCGTTTCTTTCTTCTGTCATATTATATAAGTAATTAGAAAGACCTTCTTGATTGTTTACTTTGAATATTTTGTGGGCTCTTCCTTTTCTTAAGTCACTATCGATTAATAATACTTTTTTATCAGTTTCTGCAAAAGCGTTTGCAATGTTTGCAGAAACCCAGCTTTTTCCTTCTTGTGGGGTACAACTTGTGATAAGGATAGTTTTTGCATTTTTAGCAGAGTTCATGTATAAAATGTTGGTTCTTATGGTGTTGATACATTCTGTTACATAAGATTTTGCATTATCTCTACTAGCAAGTTCTCCCTCTTTATCTTGACTAAGTGGAATGCTTCCCAATGATTTTAAATGAATATATTTTTCGATTTCTTCTTCTTTTTTTATGGTGTTATCTAGTAAATAGAAAATAACTAGGCAAGCAAAAGATGCTCCTAAGCCCATCACAAAAAATAATATCATATCTTTTGCATGATTGATATTGTATGGCTTTTCTGGCATGCGTGCTTCGTCTACAATTCCTATATTATTTAAATGATAAATTTCTTGTATTTCTTGTAAAAATACATTATCAAATTCTTTTGCTATTTCCATTGCTTTTCCGTGGATTTTTATTGGTTACTGCTACTTCTATTACATAGGTTTCTTTTTTAATGCTAATTTTCATCTGCTTTGCTAGTTCTTCTTCTGTCATGTCTAATCCTAAATTATTAATTACCTGTTTTAATACTTTAGAGTTTTCACCAATTTTGCGATAAGTTTCAATTAATCCCTTGTTTACGGTTAAATCTGTGCTTACTGCTAAATCTTGCGTAGCTACTACTTGACCTCCTGTTGTGCTGTTTGGTATTAATAATAAAGTTGAGGTTGCTTTATATTCTGGTACTACATAAAAATAGGAATATATAAATCCTATTAAAATAAAAGTCACTAAAATAACTAGGATTACTAGTTTTTTACTTTTTAAAATATCTAATATTCTGGTTATTTCAATATTCTCATTTTTTACCATATTTTTTACCCCCTATTTCCTATTATACCGTATTTTGGAAATTATTGCAACATTTTATGTTAATTTTTCTGAATGTTAAAAATGTACAAGAAGTTTTTCCTCCTTGTACATTTTCTATTTTATAACTTCATTCATTACTTTTGCTAGGTATTTCATACTCGTTAAGGTTTGTTCTAAAGTATTTCCTGTTGCTCCTACCTCAATAATATTAGCATATTTGGCAGTATGTTGATTATATCTTGATTTGGTTAAAGTGATTGGTTTAAATAATCCGTGGATACATTTCTTCTGCTTTTTCTTGTACTTTAATCGCAAATTTTAGATTTTGATTCCAATTAGGATGCCATAAACCACCATTGTTAGTTCCCACAACAAACATAATTTGAGCAGCTACCTCTTCACCAATTTTTACAGTTGGTGCATAATCACTTCTACTTCCTATAGCATCTCGATGGACATCAATTACAATATCACTAGGTGTTGTTTTTAGTATATTTTCTACGGTTGCTAGTGACCTAGTATAAGAGCCATTATAAGCAGGATAATCGTGATAAGACATATCATGTATCACATTATATTGATATTGTTTTAATTGATTTTCTAATTCAGTTCCTACTTTTGTTACTGTAAAATTTAGGTCTGTAGTTCGAAAATTTCCAGTTGGCGTATAGGGATAAGATTCACTAGAGGTGTAACTTTCACAGCTATGCGTATGAAATAACACAATATTTTTATTTTCGATTGAAATGTTAGGTTGTAACATTTCATCTGTTAATGGATAGTCTGTTTCATTTTTAATTTTTACTTTTCCATACTGGGTATTAAATTTTTCTTGAATAGGATTGTTTGTGATTACTTGTGTTTCTTGCTTTCCGATCGGGAGCTGTTGCTATTTCTTCTTGTTTTGTTTCTTGTGCTAACTTTTGATTTTCTTCGGCTTTTTCTTTGGCTTGTTTTTCTTCTATCTTTTCGATTCCTTTTAAGGAACTAATTTGTGTTCTTAAAATTCCTTGTAGTAGTTTATCTTCCGTATTTCCATCCTCTTCGCTTGCTATTTTTTTGTATTCTTGATTGATTGACATAGTTGGTACTGCTTGTTCTAAACATTTTGTCATACTGTTTTTGGCAAATAAATTCTCCACTGATATTTTTTCTTTTGTGGTTTTTCCGTGAAAAATATTTGCTAATGGTTATGGTAAGTATTACAGTTGCTAACATTCCTATTATGTACTTTTTGATATCTTTCATTTTTAGTACAGTAACATTAAACATATTTCACCTTGTCCTTGTTTCAAAATTTTCCTATCTATATGTATATTCAAATCTTTCAACAATTATTCCTAAAATCACCAAAATTGCCAGAGGGGACGGACCTTTTTGGCAATTTTTATTTATCCTATTTTTATAAAAATAGATGTAATCATAAAAATTGCCAAAAAGGTCCGTCCCCTCTGGCAATTTTCAATTTTTACGATAAATATTTCTTCAAAAACTTACCAGTATGGCTTCTTTCATTAGTACAAATTTGTTCTGGTGTTCCTATTGCCACAACCTCTCCACCATTGTCTCCTCCTTCTGGTCCTAGGTCAATTATATGGTCACAGGTTTTGATTAAGTCTAAGTTATGTTCAATTACAATGATTGTATTTCCCGTATCAACTAGTCTTTGCAAAATGTCTACTAGTTTATGAACATCTGCAATGTGAAGTCCTGTTGTTGGTTCATCTAGGATGTATAAGGTTTTTCCAGTTGCTCTTTTGGATAATTCAGTTGCTAGTTTTACCCTTTGTGCTTCTCCACCAGACAAGGTAGTAGATGGTTGTCCTAACTTGATGTATCCGAAGTCCTACATCTTGTAAGGTTTGCATTTTTTGCTTGATTTTTGGTATTTTATCAAAAAAGGTTAGGGCTTCTTCTACTGTCATGTCTAACACATCAGCTATGGTTTTTCCTTTATATTTTACTTCTAACGTTTCTCTGTTATAACGTTTTCCTTTACATACCTCACATGGTACATAAATGTCTGGTAAGAAGTGCATTTCTATTTTATGAACACCATCACCATTACAGCTTTCGCATCTTCCTCCTGCTACATTGAAGCTAAATCTTCCTTTTTGATAGCCTCTTAGTTTAGCTTCTTCAGTGGCAGAAAAAATGTCACGAATTAAGTCAAATACTCCTGTATAGGTTGCTGGGTTGGAACGTGGCGTTCTTCCTATTGGTGATTGGTCAATGTTAATAATTTTGTCAATGTTTTGCAAACCTTTTACACCTTTACATTTTCCTGGTTTTTCATTAGAGCCATTTAATTCCTTGGCAACGGTTTTGTATAATACTTCATTGACTAAAGTAGATTTTCCGTGAACCAGATACTCCTGTAACACAGTTAAATACTCCTAGTGGAAATTTAACACTTATGTTTTTTAGATTATTTTCACAAGCTTCTTGTATCTCAATTACTTTAGTTTTCGCCGGTTTTCTTCGGTTCTTAGGAACTGCTATTTGTTTTCTTCCACTTAAGTATTGCCCTGTAATAGAGTTTTCCACTTGTTTTACTTCTTCTGCCGTTCCGCTGTGCCATAACTCGTCCTCCATGGGTTCCTGCTCCTGGACCAATGTCAATAATTTGGTCTGCTGCATACATCGTATCTTCGTCGTGTTCTACGACTAAAAGGGTATTTCCTAAATCTCTTAGTTTTTTTAGGGTGGCTAATAGTTTATCATTGTCCCTTTGATGTAAGCCGATGCTTGGCTCGTCTAAAATATAAAGTACGCCTGTTAGTCCGTGATCCAATTTGGGTAGCTAGACGTATTCTTTGTGCTTCTCCTCCAGATAAACTTCCTGCGTTTCTGGATAAGGTTAAGTATTCTAATCCTACGTCCATCAAAAACTGCAATCTTTGGTCAATTTCTTTTAAGATTAACTCTGCTATCATAGCTTCTGTTTTTGTTAATTTTAAATGATTTAAATAGTCTTTTATCTTGTTAATTGACATGTCGGTTAATTCATTAATGTTTTTGGTTCCTATTTTGATGGATAGTATTTCTGGTTTTAGCCTTGCTCCATGACATTCATAACAAGGAGAGTTACTCATGTACATTTCATAAAAATCTCTCATGCCTTGTGATTTGGTTTCACTATGACGTCTATCTAATGTTGGTAATACCCCTTCAAATGGTGCTTTAAACTTTCTTGTTCCTGCATAAGAAGAATATTCAAAATCGATTTCGTCTTCTCCTGTTCCATATAAGATTTTTTCTAAAAACCAACGTGGCAAGTCTTTTATTTTTTTGTTTTTGATTGTAACCTTATAGTATTTGGCAATGCTTTCAAAATACATTTTTGCCATGGTGTCACCTTTCTTCATAGTGCTAGAACCAAAGGCTTTTACGCCGTCATATAGGGTTTTATTTTTGTCTGGTATGATTAAGTCTTCGTCCATTAGATCGGAAGAGCACACGTCTGAACTCCAGTCACAATGCCTCATCT
>CAMSQT010000102.1 GCA_947062645.1 uncultured Clostridium sp.
TTCCCCATGGGACATTATTATAAACATTTACTCCTTTTTTTACTACTACATTTCCTGAACTATCTTTTCCTGCTTCGAATCTTCCTATATAAAATCCTTTATTACTTTTTACACTATTGTACATAGCATTATATTCATCTGCTTCAGTAGAATATCCATTGGCAAATGGTTCTGTACAATCAGCTAACATAGATTGTAGATTATTATTACTGTATCCTTCTATTCTTTCGAAGTTATTTATATCATCTACTGGCACCCATACAAATTGATTACCTGTTGTATCTTCAATTACAACTCCTTCTGCTACTAAATCTTCTGAATCTTTTGCTATTTTAAAGTCTGCTGGGATTGTTACTACTTTGTTATCACTATCTTTTATTTGTGTTTCTTCTTCAAATATAGTTCCTTTATTTTTCGATTCTTCTACTGTAGAAAGCTCATCTTCTGGCTCTGTTGGTGTCTGTCCTCCACTATTGGTTGGTCCTGTTATAGCTCCTGTTCCACCATTTACGGTATACACATTTCCTGATTTATTGAAAGTTACTTCTATTTGATTGCTATCTTTACTTACTGTTTTTGCTCCTGCATTTTGATTTGTTAAGGCTTCTCCTAATTCCTCTGCACTAACAGTCAAATCATTTCCTTTATGCAACTTATCTGCTATAACCGTTGTATAAGCCAAATTAATTTGCTCTTTTTCCTCTGCTTCAATCGTTTGATTTTTAGCCGTATTTGCTTTTGTTAAAATTCCATTTTCTCCTGTTAATGTCGCAATACTTACTCCTGCTAAAATTAATAAAACAATTATCGTTATTACTAACGCAATTAAGGTTATACCTTTGCTATCTTTAATATTTTTCATTTACAATCCCCACTTTCTTTTGTTATAGTAGTATACCTACTTTTTCATTTATATTTTTTATATTTTATCAACAAAGCAGAATTAAGTCAACCTATTGTATGAATTCACTTCGCTTTTCGTTGCATTTACTTAAAAATTATAACCATAGTAGAATTAGAAGAATTTTTAATAATTCTACCAATTTAAAAAATAAATATAAAAACTTAAGAGAGCTTAAGAATTTCTTCTTAAGCTCATTATTATCTATATACTAATATAACATTTTTCTTTTATAAATTTCTTTATATTTTTTTACTATTTTACTCTTCTATTATCTTCTGGATTTCTCCTTCTCGCATTTGTTTAATCAAATTACAACTATTCTCTAGCTTTTCTTGTTCATATTCGTTCAAATTCAGTTCAATTAATTCACGAACTCCATTTTCATTAATAATAGCAGGAACCCCAATATAGACATCATTTTGACCATATTGATTTTCTAAATAAGTAGAAACTGTTAAAATTGAATTTTCATTATCTAAAACGGCTCGAACCAAACGATTTAATGCCATACCAATTCCATAATATGTTGCTTTTTTCTTATTAATGATTTCGTAAGCAGCATTTACTACACCTTCGTGTATCTTCTTTAAATCTTCCATAGGATGATTTCCGTCTTTTATAATATCTTTTACTTTTTTGCATCCTACATAAGCATGATCCCAAGGAACAAAAGAAGAATCACCATGTTCTCCCATAATATAAGCATGAATATTTTTACTTGATATTTGTAGATAGTCTGCCATTAAATAACGTAATCTTGCCGTATCTAGCACTGTTCCAGAACCAATTACTTTGTTTTTTGGTAAACCAGATACCTTCCAAACCACATAAGCCATCAAGTCTACTGGATTACTTGCTACAATAATAATACCATTAAATCCACTTGCCATGATAGATTTTGTAATTTGCTTCATGATTTTAGTATTTACTTGGGCTAATTCTAACCTTGTTTGCCCTGGTTTTTGTGCTACTCCTGCTGTTATTACTACTACTTCAGCATCTTTACATTCGTCATAATCTCCTGCTTTAATAATCATTTTTTGTGGTGCATATGGTAAACCATGTGACAAATCCATTTCCTCTCCTTTTGTTTTTTCTTTATCAAGGTCAATTAAAATTAGTTCGTCAATTCCACCTCTATTTAACATAGAATACGCCATACTCATCCCTACAAAACCGAGTTCCTACTAACACTACTTTTCCTTTTTTCATATTGATAACTCCTTTCTTTTTATGTATTATACCACTATTTTATCCATTTTTCATGCATTTATTTTACATTCTAGCTAAAATATGATATAATCACAAAAAAAGTAAGGAAGTGCCATTTTGTTATGAGTTCAAATTCAAAGAATACTACTACTTTGGCTGAAAATAAGGTATTAATTTTATATCTATTAAATCTTATTAAGGGAGAAATTAGACAAGATGACTTGTTTAAAATTATTTCCTCTGTTAATGACATGAATTATTTCTATTTTAAGCAAGTACTAACAGATTTAATCAATTCCAATTTAGTAGGTAGTTATACAAAAGAAGACGAATGTGTTATTAAAATCACTTCTAAAGGAAACAATGCTTACACGCTAACAAAAGACGTATTACCAGGAATTATGAAATTAAAAGCAGATAACATTTTTGCCAAAGAATTTCCTAATATTGAAGAAGAGTCTTCTGTGATAGCAGAATTTACTCCCAAAAATGAAAATGAATATATTATTAAATGTAAAATTATCGAAAATAATGAATCTATTTTTGAGGTAAAAACTTTTGCTGGTTCTCGTAATATGGCAAAACGTATTGTGGATAATTGGAGACAAAATGCAACCACTATTTATCCCCAAATATTAAATTCTTTATTACAAGATAATTCTTCTAAAACAGATGATTAAAATAAACGGAAACCAAGGAATTTTTAATACTCCTTGGTTTTTCCTTAAAAAGCGAAACTAAAAATTGCTATCATTATTAGTTTTATCATAATTTCCATAAAAAAATGATAATTAATACACTTAATACCTACCTCATTAATTTTATCAAATCCGGGCTACTAGTTTTTCTATTTCCTCTTTGGAAGATATCTTCTTTTCTTCCATGTATTCCTTTGCCAGATATCTTGCTTTTATCATGGCATCATTTTCTAAAAAAACTCGCACCAAATAATATACCATGCTAAGGATTAAAAAAATAACCATAAACATCATTTTATAAGGCAATGCTTTGAAAACAAGTAATGTGCAAATAGCTACAAAATAAATTAAGTATACATTAGAAAAAGCAAAATTAAATAGTAATAATTTTCTACTTTGCACCGAATGCAAACATTCATGAGCAATGGTTTGAATTCTTGTGTAACTTTTTTGAATGTTAGCAATTAAAATTTTATCGGTTATGGCAATATATAAACTCGCCTCTGCTCCTTCATTTTCTTCTATTTTTACATTTTCGTTTCCTAATTTTTTAAGATAATCTTGGCACATATCGATGTTACTTGGATATGCTTTTGCTAAATTATCTAGTTCTTCATCGTCTCCAATATGTTTTAATTCCTTCATTTTATAATCAAATATATATTTTAAAATAATGGTTATAACCAAGGCTATGATTATTACTATAACAATTTCCATTTTTATTACTCCGTTCTTCTTATCTTATTGGTAATTTGTTATATCTATACAATCCACTTTTTATCTTATTGTATTACATCACGAATCGCTTCGCCAATTATTTTATTGACATCAGCAATTACAATGTTAAACTTTGTTTCTGCTTCAAAAAACTTTTTAGCATCATCAATTTGAATTAATTCTGCATATAAATCTTGCATTTCTTTTAATTTTTCTTCATCTTGCTTTCCTGTTTGCATAGCAATCAATTGGGTTTCATATCTTTTTTGTTCAAACCTTGCCATCTTTTCTTTTAAAGTGGTATTTAAGTTTAAAGCTTGTTTTGCCATTTTATAATTATTATATTCTGGTGATTGTTTTATTTCTTGTGCTAATTGGTTTGCGGTATCATAAATATTCATGTTTTTTGCTCCTTCCTAAATGGGGATTGAGGGACGTTCCTTAAATCCCTATTTTGGGGATTTAAGGAACGTCCCTCAATCCCCGTCTATCACTCTAAGGTTACATTCGCACCTATTGGACAGATATTTACAAAGGTGTTTCCGTCATTTACGTTGATTACATTTCCTTGTAAATCTTGGTATATGGTTTTTTCTTCTCTTGCATTTTTGATGCATTTTATTTTGATTGCTTTTCCATTTGTGATGTAATAGCCGTCAAATGTTCCTATATTTTTTAAGCCTTGTCTTCCTTTGTTTTCTTTGTCAGCTAATGTGTAGTTTTCACAGAAAGTTATAATTATATTTTTAGTGGTAACTGGTTCTTTGGTATCCCAATCGGTTTGTTGTTTTCCTCTTGCTAGTCTTTTATATACTTTATTTTGTTCGTCATATTCATATTTTACGATTTGTTTTTGAGAATGTGGAATGGTTACAGCTACTGCTTCTTGTCCGTCATCTAAGTTCACTTCTTCTGTTACATAGTTTAGGACACTTGCTTCACTAGAGGTTATTCTGTACTTTTTGTTTTCCGCTGATTTTTTTAGTTTGGCTATGCTGGTTACGGCATTATGTGGAGATGCTTTGTCTTTTACTCTGGTAAAGGTAGTTCCATCTTCTGCAATCCCATCAATTTCATGGATACTATATTTTCTAATGTCACTATCTGCTTGTGGACTTTCTCCAAAGTGAGTGTAGATGGCGTCATTTTCCATCGCATAATCTAAGAAGTAATGTCTTGCACTTCTTACTGGTCCTATTTTTTCAACATCTGCTCCTTTAAATAATGCCATTAATCTGGTTTAGATCGGAAGAGCACACGTCTGAACTCCAGTCACAATGCCTCATCT
>CAMSQT010000103.1 GCA_947062645.1 uncultured Clostridium sp.
GTATAATATAAAAACTTTTTGCTAGTTTTTCTTGCTGAACAAAAAGTCCACTTAGCACTTGTAAATCTCGTACATAGCATAAATATGGAATCACCAATATGACTAAAAATAGAATTCCATATTGAATACATTTTTTTAGTCGTTTACTTGGTTCTTCTTTTCTAAAGTAATAAATAATTAAAAATGGCAATATGATAATGGCAAAGTATTTGATGGCTGTTGCTAAGGCTAAGCAAGCTACGGTTCCTATTAGATTTTTCTTTTTGGCGAAAAAATACAGAGCCATTAGTATGAATAATGCAACCCATATGTCGTTATGAACACAGGCAATTCCTTCTATTAAAATTAATGGATTTAATCCATAAATGAGTGTGAATATTTTTTTATGTGATATTTTATAAATAAAATAGCAATTGATTAGGTGTACTAGCATGTTGGCTATTTTGAAAAGAAGTAATCCTATATCGATATTTCCAAATGATAGAGAAGCTATTGTTTTACAAATTAGTGTCCAAACTGGTCCATAGACAACAGTTGTATCTGCCCAAGTATTACTATTTCCGGTAGCTAAAACGCTATCTGTTTGTAAGTATTCTTGGTTGTTTTCTTGGTTTACAAATTCTTTTATGGTCGTATAATAAGGGTTTTGATGATAGGTGCTATCTAGTCTTCCTACTCCTAAATAATAGAATATGTCAGAAGAGGTAAATGGTAATACGGCTATAAATATTATGGCTATGATAGCAATAAATAGAAACATCTTTTTTGTATTTTGAAACATTTCTTTTCTGTTTTTTAAAATGATAAAATATAGTATGGTAAGACTTGCTAATAATACTATATATAGTATGGTTTGCGTGGTTCTTGCTATGGGTGCGTTATATAAAAATTGAAAATATGGCTCTAATTGGAATACTGTCTTTTTTTGTGTTAGATATAAAATAGAAGGCATGGCAAATGCTATGCTTATTATGATAAATGTTATTTTTATTAGGTTACTTTTTTTGTTTTGCTTGGTTGTTGTCAAAGCTTTGTCTTTTTTCATTCTATCTTTATCCCTTCTATTTCCTTCTTTTCTACATTTGTAAGCAATTTTTCTTTGTAATTGCTTTATTTTCAAGGGTATTCAAAATTAGTAAAATGCTTTATTAAGTGTGTTTTTTAAATTTTGTAGTTATTAATTATACCCTCTTTTGGTTTATATTATATCGTTCTCTTCTTTTTTATTATTTTCTTCTACTAAATTACTAATTTCCTTAAGTTTCTCTTCTAATAAATTCTTATCAATTAGTTTTAAAGTATATTGCGATACCATAGTTGGTGACATTGTTCTACTCATTGCATATTCAACAACTTTTTCATTCTTGCTCGCACAAAGTATAACTCCAACACTAGGGTTTTCATTTTCTTTCTTTTCTTGTCTATCCAGTGCCTCTAAATAAAAATCCATTTTAGAAATGTATTCTGGTTTAAACTTGTCTATCTTTAGCTCAAATGCAACTAAGCAACTCAATGCTCTATTATAAAATAATAAATCTATATAAAAATCTTCATTACCAACTTGTACTCTATATTCTTCTCCTACATAAGTAAAATCTTTTCCTATTTCTAATATAAAATCTTTTATATTAGAAATAATCGCTTTCTTCAAGTCTTTTTCTGAATATTGATTTGGCAAATCTAGAAATTCTAAACTATAAGTATCTAATATTCGTGTATCTGGATAATCTTCTTCTCCTGTAGCTTTTGTTAAACTTTGATTTACTTTTCCATCTGATAACATATATCTATGGAAATGACCACTTGCTATTTGTCTATCTAATTCTCTTTTTGAATAGTTGTTTTTTATACACATTTTTATATAAAATTCTTTTTCTTCTATAGAATTAGTGGCACCTAATATCATAACATTATGAGTCCAACTAATTTGTCTCACCAGTGGAGCGACAATTTCATTATCTTTATATGTTTCATAAAATTGTTTCATTCTATATATTCCTGCTCTATTAAATCCTTTCATTGTAGGATATTCTCTTTTCATAAATTCTACGAGTTTATCTACAATTTTATCTCCCCAATTACTATCGTTTACTTTTTCACTTATATATTTTCCAAAATCCCAATATAAAGAAATAAGTTCTTCATTTACTTTTCTATATGCATTATTTCTTCTGGTTTCTATCATATTGATAATTTCGCTAAAATTCAATTCCAGATTATCCAAATATTTTCCTCCTAGACATTTTTTATTGTGGCAATAATATATAACTTCATTGCATATTTTTCTTATCTTCTGAATCGCTTGCTACTGTAGCCTTTTTCTTTTTTGCTTGTAGATATCTATCCTCTTCCGAAAAAACACAGCCACAATACTTTTGCATATATAATCCTAATTCTCTTGCCTTAGCCTGTCCCTCTCGAAAGCCAACTCGAAAATCGCGATACAAAAACTCTACTCCATATTTTTTTGCCATCTCTTCTCCTACTTTAATTAACATCTCATGATTTTGATAAGGACTAACTAGCAATGTTGTTGTAAAACTATCGTATCCATTTTCTTTAGCATATTTTGCGGTTTGTTCTAAACGAACTGGATAGCAATAATTTTGGCAACGATTATTTAAATCTGTTACTACTTTTTTGCAAAACTCTTGTAAGCCATAATTTTCTTTAAAAATGGCTTCTACTTCTATCGTTTTTGTATATTCCTTTAGGCAGTCTCTTCTTTGTTTATATTCCATGTATGGATGTATGTTAGGATTAAACCAGTATACCGTTGGTTCAATTCCCTCTTTTCTCAGACTATCAATGCAATACACACTACATGGTGCGCAACAAGTATGTAATAATAACTTCATGATTTTTCCTCCAGATATTCATATCCTAAATGCTTGTAAGCAGGCGGTAAGGCTTGTCTTCCTCGTAAGGTTCTTGCGATAAACCCAATTTGGATTAGGTATGGTTCATATACGTCTTCTATGGTGTCAATTTCTTCTCCTACACTTACTGCTAATGCTTCAATTCCAACTGGTCTTCCTCCATATTGAACAATCATCGTTTCTAATATTTTTCGGTCAATTTCGTCTAAGCCGAAGTTCGTCTATTTCTAGCTGGTTTAAAGCATGTTTTGTGATTTTTAAAGAAATGGTTCCATCTCCTAGTACGATGGCATAATCTCTTACTCTTTTTAATAGTCGGTTAGCAATTCTTGGGGTTCCTCTTGATCTTCTTGCAATTTCAATTGCTGCTTCTTCTTCGATTTCCACTTCTAAAATTTTACTAGACCTTTTAACAATTGTTGTTAAGTCTTCGATGCTGTATAGTTCTAATCTATGGACAATCCCAAAACGATCTCTTAACGGAGTTGATAAGGCTCCTGCTTTTGTGGTAGCCCCTATTAATGTAAATTTAGGTAGGTCTAGTCTTATTGACCTTGCACTTGGTCCTTTCCCAATAATAATATCTAAGGTGTAGTCTTCTAAGGCTGGATATAATATTTCTTCTACACTTTTACTTAGTCTGTGGATTTCGTCAATAAATAATACATCAAATTCTGCTAGGTTGGTTAATAAAGATGCTAAGTCCCCTGGCTTTTCAATGGCTGGTCCTGATGTTATTTTGATGTTAGAATTCATTTCATTCGATATAATATTAGATAAGGTAGTTTTTCCTAAGCCTGGAGGTCCATATAATAAAACATGGTCTAATGGCTCTTCTCTTTTTTTAGCAGCTTCTATGTATATTTTCATGTTTTCTTTTACTTTGTTTTGTCCAATATATTCTGCTAACGTTTTTGGTCTTAAAGTATTTTCAAAGCGTTCTTCTCCCAAATTTTCTAAGCCAGCATTCATGATTCTTTCTTCTTCCATTTGCTTTTTGTTCTCCTTTAATATTTTAATTGTTAGCCTATAAAACGCCCTATTGTCGCCATTTAAACCTGGAACCAGTGGGACATTTTTCGATAAAGTCCTCAATTGTTTTTAACATTTTATGGTTGTCTGGCTTATATTTTTGTGGCTTAAATTCCTCTATTTGCTGAATTGCTTGTTCTAATTCTTCTACTTCTTGTAAGCCTATGATATAGCCTTTTTTATGAAAAAGTTCTACAATTTCTTTTTGATGGTCATTGACATGTTCTTGGTATTTATTAAGTCTTGGTACAGCAATTGCTTTTTTGTTTTTGGTAATGGCCAACAAAATAGAGCCTACTCCTCCATGAGTAATTACGATGTCTGCCTTTTCTAGTAGTTCTTCTAGTTCTTCTTTTGTAATAAAATCTAGTATTTTCATGTTGTTTGACTGGAATTTTGTGTAGCCAGCTTGTACAATTACTTGTTCTTTTATTTTTTTGTTTTGTAATAATTTTTCTATTTTCTCTAATAGTCGGCAAAAGCTATTGTTTTGCGTTCCTAATAATACTAATATCATTAATAAATCGAACCTCCATATACTGCTTTTGGGTATAATGTAAGCATTTCTTCCCATTGCACAATAAATAAATCAGCAATTGGGTAGATAAGTCTTCCTGTTGCTGTTTTTTTATGGGTATTGGCAAACGTTTCTATGTAAATTATTTTGCTTCCCAATATTTTTCCTAAGTAACACATTGGCACTGCTGTATGGGTTCCTGTTGTTACAATGACTTTGGGACGTATTTTAAAATATAGATAAACTGTTTTTAAACAAAGATACATAGATCGGAAGAGCACACGTCTGAACTCCAGTCACAATGCCTCATC
>CAMSQT010000104.1 GCA_947062645.1 uncultured Clostridium sp.
ACACTCGATCCAACACTCTTTCCCTACACGACGCTCTTCCGATCTCTCTTCTTACTACCTATATAAAAGAGGTGTTAAAAAAGGTGATATTGTTGGTACTTTATTAGACCGTTCTACTAATTTAATTGTTTCGATGTTGTCAATTATGAAGTGTGGTGGTATTTACTTACCAATTTCAAAAAACTTTCCAAAAGATAGAATTGACTATATCATAAAAAACAGTAAATTAAAAACATTAATTGTGGATGCTTCTTATAAAGAAATAGATTTAAAAATTGATATAGTATCTATTGATTCTATTGCTGATAATAAGCACCTTTCTTGGGATGGTGTAGAAACCTCCCCTACTGATACCATTTATAGTATCTACACATCAGGTTCTACAGGAAATCCAAAAGGCGTCCTTGTTTCTAACCAGAATTTAAATAATTTTATACATTCTTTTAAGAAATTATTTAAAAATTCTGTTGGCACAAAAGATGTCTGTTTATCTAGTACTAGTATTTGCTTTGATGTTAGCATTTGGGAGTTTTTCTTCTCTTTGCTAAATGGTGTTACTTTATGCTTGTATCCTCATGATACCATTGAAGATATTTTTGACTTTTGTCATACCTTGATGGAGAAAGGTATTACGCTATGTTACTTACCTCCTAATATTCTAAATGAGGTATATACCATACTTTCCCAAGATACTAAAAAAGTTAAATTGCAAAAGCTTTTAATTGGAGTTGAACCAATTAAAACCTCTACCATTTCAAAATACTATTTACTAAATCCTAATATGCAAATTGTAAATGGTTATGGCCCTACTGAAACTACGATTTGTTCTACTGCTTTTGTTGTAACGCCATCTTCTTGCAAAAAATATGATATTGTTCCTATTGGAAAACCTTTGTCTAACTTGAACGCCTATGTGTTAGATAAAGATTTAAACCTTATGCCTAAAGGAATTCCTGGAGAACTATACATAGAAGGTGATAATGTTACAAATGGTTATTTGTATAATAAAAAATTAACAGAAGAAAAATATATTCCTTCACCATTTCACAAAGATAAGCTTATGTACTCTACTGGTGACGTTGTAAAATACTTTGAAGATGGTAATATAGCATTTGTAGGAAGAAATGATTCTCAAGTTAAGATAAATGGTCATAGAATCGAATTAGGAGAAATTACAAATTATATGGCAAGCTATCCATCAATTCATAAATGCATCGTTTTAGTAAAAGAACAAAAGGGAAGAAAATCTTTAGTTGCCTATTTTACAGCAGATAAAAAAGTAGTTATTAATGATTTACGTGGTTTCCTTTCTTTGAAACTTCCTTTTTACGCAGTTCCTAACCACTTTTTACAACTTGACAAATTTGTATTAACTGCTAATGGAAAAATTGATAAGAAATTTTTAGATACCCTTCCAACAGCAGAAGATGCCACCTACGAACCTCCTCGCAATAATTTTGAAAAACAATTGGTAAAATTATGGCAAGACTTTTTAAATGTAGATAAGGTTGGAATTACAGATAATTTCTTTGATTTAGGAGGAGATTCATTAATTGCTATACGCTTACAAATTCAAGCTTTTAAATTAGGGTTAAATTTATCTTATGCTGATATTTTTTCAAATCCTACCATAAAACAACTCTCTGAAAAAGTATCAGTAGATAATTCTCAAATTGATATTAGTGCTTATGATTATTCTAAAATAGACCGCTTACTAGCAAAAAACACTTTCCCTGTTGCTGAAAATCAAAAGATGCATACTTTAAAAAATGTACTTTTAACTGGTAGCACAGGATTTGTTGGAATTCATATTTTAGATAAGTTATTAGCTAATACGGATGCAACTGTTTATTGCTTAGTTCGCAGTAAAGATAATATTTCATATATCAATCGACTTTATAAAACGCTACAATTTTATTTTGGACATACCCATGACCATTTAGTAGGTAACCGTATTAAACTAATAGAAGGAGATATTACCGACCCTTCACTTGGCTTATCAGAAGAGGATTATCACAAAATAGGAAGTAAGCTTTCTTGTGTTATTAATAGTGCTGCTATCGTGAAGCATTATGGAAAATCTGCTGATTTTGATAAGATTAATATTGTAGGTGTTGAGCATATTATTCATTTTTGCCAAGAGTTTGATATTAAGCTTTACCATTTATCTACTTTAAGTGTTTCACGGAAATGTATTTGCGGAAGGTAACTTTTCAGGTGCTACGGTGAAAGAAAAAACGGTATTTAAAGAAAATCAATTATATATTGACCAAGACATTTCAAATGTTTATGTTTATACAAAATTTATGGCAGAACGAATTATTCTGGAAAACGTAGCAAATAAAACCTTGCAGGCTACTATTTTAAGATTAGGAAATATTACAAACCGTTATATAGATGGAAAATTCCAAATTAATATTTCTGAAAATGCTTTTTTAAGTAGATTGTTATCATTCATACGATTAGGCTGTATTCCTGATTATCTTTTAGAAGGTTACGGTGAGTTTACTCCTGTTGATTTTGTAGCAGATGCCATTACTAAAGTAGCACAATGTAATAATGATACTTACACGGTTTTACATATTTATAACCATAATCATTTACCAATGCAAAGGTTGATTTCTCTTTTAAATGAATATGGGTTAAAAATGGAAATTCTTCCAGAAAAAGAATTTTTGAAAGCTGTTGATAAAGCTTTAGAGACAGACGAAAATATTTTGTCTGGTATTATCAATGATTTTGATGCTAATAAAAAGATTATTTATGATTCAAATATCATTTTAAATAATGAATTTTCAAATAAATTTTTGGCTAGTTTATCTTTTCATTGGTGTAAAATAGGGAAAACTTATTTATTCCGCTATTTAGATTATATAAAAAGTTTAGGTTATATAGGAGGATAATTGTTATGTTATTAGTAGGAGACTCTGCACTTGTTGCATTAAGTATTGCTGCTTTGTTAGTACTTATTTTATTAATTGTTAATATTAAAGTAAAAAAGAAAAAACAGGTTAATTGGTGTATTATAGGACTTATTTCTTGTATTTTAATTTGTTGTGTTGGGCAAATATTGTCAATTATACTGCCTGATAAAACGGGAATTGAACCAGTGTATTTTGATTACTTTGTCTACATAGGAACTTGCTTTTTGCCAGTGTTTTTCTTCTTATTTGGATTAACCTTTGCAAAAACAAAAGTTGTTTTTACGAAAAAATATTTATTGCTTTTAGTAATTCCAATTATATCTCTTCTTGTTTTATGGACAAATGATTTCCATCATTTGTTTTATGTGGAATATTCTGTGCTAAATTCTAAAACTGTATTTGGCCCTTATTTTCCAGTTCACTCATTATATATGTACTTACTAATGTTGATAGGTATTATTTATCTATTACGCTATTCTTTTAAAAATTCTGGTTTCTTTTCTAAGCAGTCTCTTTGCTTTACCATGGGGATTTTAATTCCTTTGGCCGTTAATTTAACAGGATTGTTTGGAATAGAAATGAGTATTTATGTAACACCTGTGTTTTTTACAGGAACTGTTTTGTTTTACTCTTTGGCAATTTTACGATTTGACTTTTTAAAGGCTACACCGATTGCTTTGCAAACAGTTGTGGATAGAATGTCCGACGGTTACATTGTTTTAGATGTTAATGATACCATTATCGACTTTAATAAAACTTTTTTACAGATGACAAAAGCGATAGCTAGTCACTTTCGAGGAAAAGAACTTTCGTTTTTGTTCTCGAATAGACATTCTTTTATATTAGATTTTGACCTTTTGAAAAAATATATTTCTAAAGTTAAAGAAACTGATAAAACCTATACTCTTGATTTACGTATTCCAGAGAAAGACAAATATTTTAATGTAGAAGTATCTAGTATCAATTCGAAAACATCTTTTTTAGGAACTTTAATTTTATTTAAAGATATTTCTCAGCATGTGCATGACTTAAAAACAATTAGCGATAACCAAGAAACCTTGATGGAAAAAGAACGTCTAGCTTCTTTAGGACAATTAATTGGTGGAATTGCTCATAACTTAAAGACACCAATCATGTCAATTTCTGGTGCTGCTGAAGGATTAAATGATTTAATAAAAGAATATGATACTTCTATAGGTGATTCAGAAGTAAATGAACAAGACCATCACGAAATTGCCAAAGATATGTCTACTTGGATTGCAAAAATTAAGACGCATACGGAGTATATGTCTGATGTAATTACTGCTGTTAAGGGACAAGCTGTTACTTTGTCAACAGATAATGATATTTCTTTTACCGTTGAAGAGCTTTTAAAAAGAGTAAATATTCTAATGAAGCATGAACTTAAAAATGCGATTGTTTATTTGAATGTAAAAATGCTAACTGATGAAAGTGCTGTTATTCACGGCGATGTTAATAGCTTGGTTCAGGTTATTAATAATATGATTTCAAATTCGATTCAAGCCTATAATGGAAAACCAGAACAAAATATCGATTTGCTTGTGGAAAAGGAAAACAATAATCTTGTTATTTCAATTAAGGATTCTGGCTCTGGTATTCCAAAGCATGTTAAGGATAAATTGTTTAAGGAAATGATTACAACAAAGGGGAAAAATCGGTACTGGACTTGGCTTGTATATGTCTTATTCGACGATTCGCGCTCATTTTAAGATCGGAAGAGCGTCGTGTAGGGAAAGAGTGTTGGATCGAGTGTA
>CAMSQT010000105.1 GCA_947062645.1 uncultured Clostridium sp.
TATGGGTTATTTCCCCATTTGTCTCCGAATCCAACACCTACATTGAATCCATTTCCTAATTTTTTGCCTCCATATTTGTAAGTGTGTCCATAACCATTAATTTCTAGTCTTATATTATGAAGGTCTTTTTCTAGCTTGATTTGTGGTTGTTCTCTTTCATACAATCCTAAATTTACATATCTTATTTCATCTTTTCCTTCTTCTAGTTTAAGAGCATATCCTGCTTTATCTGTGTTTGCTGTTATTGTATATTGTCCGATGCTATTTTGTGTAATGCATTCATTATTTTTGGTATATTTACCTTGGCTACTTAAGGTTGCTGTACTTTTTTCTTCGTTAATGTCATAGCTTAGGTTGTGTTTTCTATTTCCATTTGCGTCCCTTGTGTATCCAGTTTCTCTAGATTCTCCTTCTACCACACTAAAGTTTTGGTTCCAACTGTCTCTGTTTGGTTCTACTGCTTTTGATCCAGGGTCTTTAAATTGTGGTATTACGTTTTGATAGGTTAGACCATCATATTCAAATTCAACATAATAGTCTTTTAGTTTTGAAATTAGTACCTCTTCAAATAGGTATTCACCGTTTCCGTTGTTTCCTTTATCATTGTATCTTCCTAATTTTGATGTTTTTGTTTCTTTTACAGTTTGTCCATTGGTTTTATCTTTTAGTCTAACTGTAATTCCATTAAATAATCTGTCATTTATATCATCATTTGATTCATGGTATAGTCCATTTCTAGTACTGTTTTTCATGTCTATTATGTCTAACCATACATATCCTGAAATTTTGGTCAATAATTCTATTTCATAGTCAAAGTCTGTTGTTACCGTTTCAGGATGTTCACTTGGATTTCTTAAAATAAAGTTTTGATAACTTGTTCCTGTTCCTGCTTTACCAACTGGTTGTAAGAAAGTAATGGTAACTTTTTTAACGTTTATTTTCTTTTCTCCTGTGATTTTTGTTATTTTTGTAACTCCTTGGTTGGTTGGTACATATACATAGAAGTTTGTATTTGATTTGATTTTTTCTATTTTTACTGTTTTTAGTTTATTACCTTCATATTGTCTATATAAAATGTTATTAATTGCTTTTCCATTTTGGTCATATACAGTTACATTACTTAACTTATCAGAAAATTCCCATTTAAATGGTCCTACTTTCATGTAGTCTTGCCCTTTTAGTTTAGTAGATTGGATATTTATCTTACTTTTGTCTGTTTTATCTTTAATGTTTTTATAGCCTTTCTTTAAATTATCTGCATATTCTTCTGCTTTTTCTAATAAGTCCCCACAGGTTGCTGTTCCTTCGTCTCTTCCTGTAATAGAGAAGTTTTTTAATTTGTTATATTGTTTTCCAACTTTATCATACCATTTGTCCATATAACGCCATATAGCATGTGCTACTTGTCCACTTGTTTTATGGCTTCCATTACTAGCTGATAAAATATAGGCTAATTTAGCATTATGCCAACTTTCTACTTGTTTTCCATTAGAACTAGTTGATACCATTCCATCAATTTTTATTTTCTCGACTACTTTGTAATAACCATTATATAATCTTTGATGGTGTTCTACACAAAATAGGTTTGGATCATTCCAATATCTTGTAGTTGCTTTTATATATTTGTTTTTTCCTACTGTATATTCTTTTCCATAAGCTGCTGTTGATATTGTTTGAAGTGCAAATATGGCAACGATGGCTATCATAATACTGATTACTATTTTATTTATTTTACTCATTGTTTTTTAACCTCCTTTCTTTCCTTATTCTTCAACCTCGTTATTTTTTCTTTTTATCATTACTACAGTTACAGTTCCTAGTATTGCTACTGTGATTATTGCTATTGTGATATATACAATTCCACCTGTTCTAATACTTAGTAATACTTCAGCTAATCCATAATCGTTTTCGTCTTTTGCTCTATTTCCTGGTACAGAGTTACTGTCTGGTAATCCTAATTCATTATAGTCTTCTGCTATTTCTGCTATGTTTGGTATTGAGCCTGTGTTGTCTTCTGTCATAGCTTTGCTAAGTGTTAGGGTTACTGTTTTTGTCTCTCCTGGTTTGATTTTTTCGTTTGCCAAGCTTGTTGTAAATAGGGTATCTCCTACTTGATACCAGTCTTTGTTTAGTTCAGAACTAAATTTTAGTTCTGTTCCAGCATAATAGTCTGCTATTTTTTTAGCATATCCATCAATTTCTCCTTTGTTGGTTACATTGATTTTATATTCTATTATAACGGTTGAACCATTTATGGTTTTTGCGTCTAATTCTACTTTTGCCATGGTTTCGTTATCATATTGTCTAACAGTCGTTCCTTTTGCATTTTGGATTAATATTTTACTTACGGTTTTGTTTAATTCTAAGTCAAAGTTTTGTAATTTAATAAATCCTATGTTGATATTTGCTATATTGTTGTTTTGTATTTCGATTATATCGGTTGATGCAACTTCTTGCTTTTCATTTCCTATGGTTAGTTCGTTCATGATTGCATTTGAGTTTTCTTCTTCTGCTACACCTTCTGCTTTATATTTTGTTAGTGCATATTGTGATTTATCATAGTCAAATACTGCAATATAACTACCATTTCCAATTTTGTCTAATACATAAATTCCATTTTCATTTGTAGTTGCTTCTAAAGTTTCTCCTGTTTCGAATTTTACAAAGTTGTTGGTTTTTGTATTTAATAGTCTTACTTTGATATTGCTTAAGGTTTTTTCGTTTTGATCTTTTTGTCCGTTTGCATTTTCGTCATACCAAGCAATACCTGTTATTGTTTTAGTTCCTTTTGCTATGTCACTATCGTCTACATTGTTTTCACCGTCTGTTCCTTGACCATTATTGCTAGTAGTAGCTTTTATGATATGATTGATGCCTTGTGTAGTAGCTGTTGTTTCTTTGTATTCTACTTGTGCTGTGTTTGTGATTGCTTCTGCATTGTTTCTTAACTCATCTTCGTCTACAACTGTTTTTACTATTAAGTTCGTGCTACTTTTTGCTGGCATGTCTACATATAGGCTAACTCGATTTGCATTAAATTCTTTCTCAATGATTTCTCCTTCTTTTTCTACTTGTGTAATGGTTAGTTGTTCTGGAATTGTGTCTAAAATATTTAGTCCTAAAATTTCTGCATTTGTTTTGTTTTCTACTTCTATTTTGTATTCAATGGTATCTCCTGCTTCTACATATTGGCTTGCTGTGTTAGATGTCATAGAAATCCCTAATTCTACTGGTATTACTTTGTCTTCGTAATGATTTGATTGGTATTCATCTGCTTTTGTTTTTGCCGTTATACCAAAGTTGATTTCGTTTGTTTTTATTTCTCCAATTGTCATGATGTAGATTAATACTTTTGCTTCTCCTGGTTGTAGAGAACCGATTGTTATTTCATTGTTGTATTCTAATTCTTCTGTTTTGGTATTGTCATCTGGTATTTTGTCTATTTCTGGCTCTCCTTCGTCTTCTTCTAAGTTTTCTATGTTTTCTGGTGGTTCTTGATTCATGTCTTCTACTTCTTCATGTCCCATTCCAGTAACTAGTTCTAATCCTCTTACTGTTAAGTTTTGTGGAAGTTCTGTTACTACTTTTACATCTTCTTGTGTTTGGTCAGAGATATTTTCTACTATGGCAAAGTATTTTACGGTTCCCCCTTCATAAAGTTCTACTTTTCTATCGGTTACACGTTTTACGCTAACTCGTAAGTTTCCTTTTGCTGTTGTATTTTTTACTTCTTCTGTTTGTTTAGTAATGTCGCCATATTGTACTTGTGCTTGGTTATTTAACTTAGTTCCCTCTGCTGTGTTGCTGTTTACTCTTACTTCATAAGTTACTTCTTTGGCTTGTCCTGCTTTTATTTCTGGTATGGTTGTTTCATAGGTTTTATCTTCTAATTCTTGATAGTAAGATGCTCCTGTGTATTCATAGTTCTTTTCTGGTATTACTCTTGTAGTTCCTTCTGGTACGTTTCCAGTTACTTTAACGTCTTTTGCATCTTCTGATCCAATGTTTGATATTTGTATTTTGTATGCAATTACTTCTCCATTTTTTGCAACTTGGTTTCCTTCTTTTCCTCCTACTTTTGCTGTTAGTTTCGCTTCTAGTTTTGGTCCCACTCCGGTTTTCATTTCTAACATAGTAGAGGCTAATTCGTTTTCCATTCCTGTTGCTACATTTACATATTTTACTTGATATCCAGTTTTTGCTGTCTGGTTATATTCTAAGTTAGCTGGTACTTTGTAAGTAAAGCTTCCTTGGATACTTGCTTTGCTTTCCATTTTATCGATTACAATTAAGTATTTACTTACTTTTGCTGGATTAGCAATCGCATTTGTCCATCCGTTACTAGTGTTTTCTATTTCATTATTTGCTTCTGCATTTTCGGTATAATAAATTTTTGCATTTTGCATGTTGATTCCGTTTAGAATTTCAATTCCCATATTGTTGTCTTTATGGTTAGTTGGGAATTCTCCTAAAATTCTTATGTTTTGAACAGCACTTTCATTGTTGTTTATGATTTCGATTTGTGCTTCTAGTTGTTTTTCTTCTGCCCCTCTTGCCATTAAGATTTCTTTTGCTTGCTCTTGTGCTAAGGTTTCTATGCCTAATCCTTGTACACTATAAATGGTTGTTAGGTAGATCGGAAGAGCACACGTCTGAACTCCAGTCACAATGCCTCATC
>CAMSQT010000106.1 GCA_947062645.1 uncultured Clostridium sp.
AACAATTACTATTATAACTTTAAAGCCGAATATCGTTTCTTTAAATTTATAGAATATTATATAAGAACCCGTATTTTTGACATGAAGCTATTTAAAGACAACATGGAAACCATTCGAAATACCGTAGATACAGAAAACTTACCAGGCTACAAAAGGCTACTTACCGAGGAGTATTGGAAAATATCAGATGATCAATTTAGTGGTGTTATTGGGGAAGTAATAGATGATGTAAAAGAAGGAAAACTAACCTTAATTGATACAGTAAAACTATTTGCCTATTTTAGTTATTTTTCAAGAAAAAATCTAATTGAGTATGATTTAAAAACATTAAAAAGTACATTTTTTAACGGAATGAATATAGCTTCATTAACCTCACAATATTGTCCAAATCCAAAAGAAGAATTAGGCAAAATTGCAATTGAAGAAGTAGAAGAGGATATGGAAGATATTTTAAAACACTTTACTATGTTAAATGACCAATTGCTTGACAAAATGTACAAAGAAAAAGCAGAAGAGGTTATGAAATGTATTCCAATGAGAATGGAACAATTCTATGAAAAATTTGACCAAGAATGTATGGAACTTCCTATTTTCAAATACTACGATCCTTTCCAATTATTCCAAAGAATTTCTTGTGCAAGTAACGAAGATATTGTGTTAATAAAAGAAAAGTTAATTGACAGAGCGAATCGTTATCAAAAACAAATTGAACCAGAAATGAAAAACATTAAACAATTAAAACAAATTATTGATGACTATTTAAAAGGAAAAGATCCAAGTATCAAAATTGTTATGTTAAAAGAATTTTCAAAAGATATGGGTTATATTTTGGATAAATACAAAATTAGTTTCTTACCAAGAAAAGAAGAAAAAGTGGTAACAGAAGCGGAAGAAGAATAAAAATAGGATAGAAAGCAAAAAAGGAATGGTTAAAATGGAAAACAATTATAACAAACAAAAATATCTAAAACTATTAGGAAAAGAATACAAAAACATTAATGAAGTAGCAGAAGAAATTATCAATTTACAAGCTATCATTAATTTACCAAAAGGAACGGAAATATTTTTAAGTGATATTCATGGGGAATATGAACCATTTGTGCATATTCTAAACAATGGCGGAGGTATTATAAAAAGTAAAATCAATGATATTTTTGGAGATACCATAACCGAAAAAGAAAGAGCCACCTTAGCCACCTTAATTTACTATCCTAACCAAAAACTAAAATTAATCCAAAAAGAAACAGAAGATTTAAACCAGTGGTATGAAATTATTTTATACCGCTTAATTGAAGTAGCAAGAAAAGTAAGTTCCAAATATACAAGATCAAAAGTAAGAAAAGCCATCAACAATGGCTTTAAATACGTTATTGACGAATTATTACATTCTCAACCAGATGATGAAAAAGATAAAGAAAGATATTATCAAGCCATTATTAAAAACATAATTACCTTAAAACAAGCTCCAAGTTTCATTATTGCCATTTGTGACCTAATCAAAAGAATGGCAATTGACCATCTACACATAATAGGAGACATCTTTGATAGAGGGGAACATCCTGACTTAGTTATTGAAAAATTAAAAAAATTCCATAGTATTGACTTGCAATGGGGAAACCATGACATTTGTTGGATGGGAGCAAGTATGCGGAAATAGAGCAAGTATTGCTAATGTTGTTAGAAATTGTGCTAGATATAATAATATCGGAATTTTAGAAGAAAGCTATGGAATTAATACAAGACCACTTTCAACCTTTGCTGCTAAAATTTATAAACAAGACGAGTGCTTAAATTTTATGCCAAAGGTATATAATGAAAACCGATACGATAATAGTGATAAAGCAATTATAGCCAAAATTCATAAAGCCATTACTATCATACAATTTAAATTAGAAGGACAGCTTATTTTAGAGCATCCAGAATATCATTTGGAAAATCGCCTTTTATTAGATAAAATGAATTTAGAAGAAGGCTATGTTATGATAGAAGGAAAGAAATACCCATTAAATGATACTTATTTTCCAACTTTAAACCAAGAGAATATCTATCAATTAACCAAAGAAGAAGAGGAAATAATGGAAAGGCTTTGCGAATCTTTTAAACATAGTTCCAAATTAAATGAACAAATGAAATTTATCTATCAAAAAGGAGAAGTATATACCATTTTTAATAATAACCTATTATTCCATGCGTGTATCCCAATGGAGGAAAATCGGTAATTTCAAAGAAATTGAGTTTTTAGGGAAAAAAGTAAAAGGAAAGGAATATTTAGATAGAGTAAATGAAGCCATTAAGCAATTAATTTCGAACAAAGAAACGCCAGAAAAAGAGTTATTAGACATTATGTGGTTTTTATGGCTTTCTCCTCATTCGCCATTTTTTGGGAAAAGTAAAATGGCAACCTTTGAAGCTTATTTTATAGATAATAAAGAGGTAAAAAAAGAAGAAAAAGATCCCTATTTTTACCTAACCGCAAAAGAAGAAATATGTGATAAAATTTTGAATGAATTTGGTCTAAAAAACCAAGAAGCCCATATTGTTAATGGTCATATACCAGTAAAAGCAAAAGAGGGAGAAAGTCCCATTCGTGCTAATGGAAAGTTACTTGTAATTGATGGCGGTTTTGCTAAAAGCTATCAAGAAAAAACAGGAAATGCCCGGCTATGTATTAAGTTATAATTCTTATGGGTTATTACTAAGCCAAAACAAGCCATTTGAATCAGTAGAAAAAGCAATCAAAGAAGAAAAAGACATCATTAGCCAAATTGTTGTAAAAAAGACGGGAGTAGTTAGAAAAACAGTAGGAGACACCGATATTGGTAAAAAATTAAAAATACAAATTGAAGATTTATTAGAATTGTTAAAAAATTATCAAAATGGAGAATTAAAACAAATTAATTAAATTTTGTTTTGAATGTATAATTTTTTTCCTTTTTGTCATAATAAGATTATAAACAAAAAAATGAGGAGGAAAATTATGAAAGCAACTGGAGTGGTAAGAAGAATAGACGATTTGGGAAGAGTTGTTATTCCAAAAGAAATAAGAAAAACATTGAGAATAAAAGAAGGTGACCCATTAGAAATATTTACAGACAGAGAAGGGCAAGTAATACTTAAAAAATATTCTCCAATTGGTGAGCTTTCAGAATTTGCAGCAGGCTATGCTGAAACATTATCAAAAACAACTGGTCACATAGCTTGCATTACAGATAAAGACACCATTATAGCTGTATCTGGAGGTTCTAAAAAAGAATTTTTAGAACAAGACGTAAGCCAAGAATTAGAGCAATTAATGGAAGACAAAGAAATTTATACAAGTAAAGAAAATAGTGATACAGCCATGCCAATTACCAAAAATGATAACCAAGAAAGAAAAAATAACGCACAAGTAGTATACCCAATTGTTTCTAATGGAGATAGCATTGGTACTGTTATTTTAATGGCAAAAGAACCAAATGGTCAAATGAATGATGTAGAAAAGAAGGTAGCCCAATCAGCTGCAACATTTTTAGGTAGTCAAATGGATATATAAAAGTAAAAAACAAGTTGATTTTTTGAAGAGTGTTTCAAAACTTAACTTGTTTTTTCTTTGTTTTTAGTTTGTGTTTTTTCGTTAGAAAGTCCAACAATATAGTCAATGGAGGTGCCATAATATTTTGCTAAAGTCATTAGATGTTGAATTGGCATAGTTCTTTTACCATTTTCGTATTCAGAATAATATTGTTGTGAAATACCTAATAAAGTAGCTATTTCCTTTTGATATTTGTCATGGTCTTCTCTTAAATCTTTTATTCTTTTGAATTTCATTAAAAACCCCCATTTTTATAATACTTATAGGTGTAAGTAGGACATACTACTTTAATAATTTCATTGTAACAAAAAAATAAGAGATACGAACATGGTACACAAAATATTGTGTGAATATTAAGAAGGATTTAGAAAATATTTCACATAAATTAGAGGTAAACAAAAAGTTTGGATTGACAAAAAGAGTAAAAAATCATATAATATTTACATAAATTAGTTGTAAGCTCTCCCAGAAATTTCAAAGACGACTAATTTAAAAAAAAAAAAGGAGAGAAATAACATGATAATAAGAAGAGGGAGTTTAATAAGTGAAATAATGGAGGAGTTAAAATATCTTCAAGAAAGCGGAATAAAAAAACTAATGCAAGAGAAGCGGGAAAAAGAAATAAAAGAAGTTTTAGACGCTGGAATGGCATTAGGAGATTTAGAATTTTCTGCGATCTGGGAACTTTGTAAAGCAAAAGGTTTTCAACTAAAGAAAGAGGATCTCTTACCAGAATTGGTTTACGAAATGATTCTTTATTTCAGTAAATCCAGAATAAAGGATAAAGAGCTCTTTATGGAAGAAGACGATTTAAAAGAACTATTACAGTCGCGACACGAAGAAATTCCTACAAGAGTAGCCAATGATATGGAAATGTACGATTTATGTGATTTTTCTATTCACGAACTACTTTATGGAATAAATCCAGAACAGTTGCCAGATAAAGTAGAGGAATAAGATAATTAATAAGGGAGAGTGAAATCCATCAGCGTAATTTGCTGGTGGATTTTATAATTTTAATCAGGAAATAGATACATTTTCTTGTATGGCAATCGCTTAAAAATTTATGTACAAAGTGAGAAAATATAGTATAATG
>CAMSQT010000107.1 GCA_947062645.1 uncultured Clostridium sp.
CCAACACTCTTTCCCTCCACGACGCTCTTCCGATCTGTATGATATGTGCTTCTGAACAAGCCGTTTTAGTCGATAGAGAAATCTACCAAGAATTTGAACAATTAATGAGAGAAGCCGGATGCTATTTTGTAAATCCAGAAGAAAAAGAAAAGTTAAAACTTAGTATGTTTGAATACAATGAAGAATATGGCTTTAAATTAAAATCCCATGTACCAGGTCAGTCACCATATGTTATTGCCAAAGAAGCGGGATTTGAAGTACCAGAAGATACAAAAGTTTTAGTTGTATATGAAGAAGGAATTGGGCAAGACTATCCATTTTCAAAAGAAAAATTAAGTCCGGTATTAACCTATTATATTGTAGAAAATGAAGAAGAAGGAATTGAAAAAGCAGAAAGGTTACTAGAATTTGGAGGACTTGGACACTCAGCAGTTATTCACTCAGAAGATAGAGAAATAAACTTAGCATTTTCGAAAAAAATGAAAGCAGGAAGAATTATCGTTAATTCTCCATCCACCCATGGAGCTATTGGTGATATTTACAACACCAATATGCCATCCTTAACTTTAGGATGTGGCTCATTTGGAGGAAACTCAACAACAGCAAATGTATCGTCAGTAAATTTAATTAATATTAAAAGAGTGGCAAAAAGGAGAGTTAATATGCAATGGTTTAAAATTCCCGAAAAAATATATTTTGAAGCTGGCTCAATCCGGATACTTAGAAAAAATGCCAGATATCGAAAGAGCCTTTATCGTAACAGACGAAGGTATGATAAAATTAGGATATGTAGACAAAATCCTATATCACCTAAGAAAAAGACACCAATATGTGCATTCTGAAATTTTTAGTGAGGTAGAATCAGACCCATCTTTTGAAACCGTAAAAAAAGGTGTGGAAGCCATGAAAAGCTTTAAACCAGACGTGATTATTGCAGTTGGTGGAGGAAGCCCAATTGATGCAGCAAAAGGAATGTGGCTATTTTATGAGCATCCAGATGCTGATGTAGAAGGATTAAAGCTAAAATTTATGGATATTAGAAAACGTACCTATAAATTCCCAAAACTAGGAACCAAGTGTAAAATGGTCGCTATTCCAACTACCTCAGGAACAGGTTCAGAAGTAACTTCATTTGCGGTAATTACAGATAAAGAGAAAAACAAAAAATATCCATTGGCAGATTATGAGTTAACACCAGACGTAGCAATTATTGACCCAGACTTAGTTATGAGTTTACCAAAATCAGTAACAGCAGATACCGGAATGGACGTTTTAACACATGCCATTGAAGCGTATGTATCAAACATGGCGTCTGACTATACCGATGGTTTAGCAGAAAAAGCAGTAGAAATTGTTTTAAAATATTTAGAACAAGCATATGACGATGGAACCAATCGCCTAGCAAGAGAAAAAATGCATAACGCAAGTACTTTGGCAGGAATGGCATTTACCAATGCATTTTTAGGAATCAATCACTCTTTAGCTCATAAAATTGGAGCAGAGTTCCATTTACCACATGGAAGAATAAATGCGATTATTTTACCTTATGTTATAAAATATAATAGTAGTAAACCAACAAAGTTTGTGTCTTTCCCAAAATATGAATATTTTATTGCTGACGAAAAATATTATGAACTTGCCAAAAAGGTAGGATTAAAGGCTGACAGTAAAGAAGAAGGAATTAGCAGTTTAATTACAAAGGTACAAGAATTAAATGAACATCTAGGAATTCCAAAATCTTTGCAAGAAGCAGGAATCGCTGAGCAAGAGTTTCTAGCCAAAATAGATATGTTAGCAGATAGGGCTTTTGAAGACCAATGTACAACAGCTAACCCAAGATTGCCTTTAGTTTCTGAACTAAAACAGATTTTGCTAGATAGCTATTATGGAAAAGAAGTGTAAAAAGGAAAAACAGTCTGAGATTTTAGAAATCTTTGGCTGTTTTTTTGATACTTTTGGTATTGCTAAATTATGTAAAATATGATATACTTTACAAAGGAGGAAACAGATATGAAGATAGAAGTAATTGAAAAAATAAGATTATTTATTGAAAAAATGAGGTTAAGAAGATTATCAGATAAGGCATTAATGAAAGAATTAGAGCAAAAATTAGAAGAAGAAGAAACTGATAATTTGCATAATATTGTAGGATATGTAGAAGATAAGGATAAACAAGTAAGGCTTGCAAAAGAGGTAATAGAAACACCAGAAATTATGGATAAAACGAAACAAAAAGTAATTGAAAAATTACCACAGCAAGTACAAAGAGAATTATTTAAAGAAAGCATAAAAACGAAAGAACTATTAGCTAAAAAAGATATTGATAAGTTTTTAAAAATTATTATAAAAGATAAAAACTTAGATCCCTATGATGAGTTATATTATAGGTTAGACAAGGCTTTTAGTGATGTACAATTAACCTATATGTTTGATAAAATAAGAAAGGAAAGACCAGAAGACTATAATGAAGAAAAGATACTTGGTATTATAGCTAAACAAATAGCAACTAAAATGAGAAAGTATGAAATGTTTTTTCCAAGTCATCTTGAGCAGTTGACAAATGAAGTAATTATAAATCGTAATCAGGAGGAAGAAAGAACTTTTAATATTCTAAACCAAAAGGATAGAGAAAGACTTAGAAAAGCCATGAAGGAAGAGGCAGAAGCTATAAAAGAAAGTGAAAAATATCCAATTACGTTAAAAGAAAAAGAAAGAATTACACCAGAAAAAATTGAACAACAAATAGATAAATTAGTCCAATTTGCAAGGGAAAGGCAAGAAGAATTAAGACTACAAGGTGTAAAAAATCCAACTGAAAAAGGTCTTGAATAGGAATAAAACAAAAAATAATTTAGGTGAAATTGGGGACGTTTCTTTTTTCACATTTTTAAAAATTTTAAAAAAAAAAATAAACAAAAAAAACCAAAATAAATTTAAAAAAAAATATTTATTTTTTTTTTTGTTTTTGTTTTTTTTTTTTTTGCTTTTTTTTTTTTTTTGTTGTTTTTTTTTTTTTAATTTTTTTTTTATGTGAAAAAAGAAACGTCCCCAATTTCACCCAATTTATTTTAAAACTCACAATTTTTTGGTGTTCTAGGGAAAGGAATCACATCACGAATATTTTGCATACCAGTTAAGTACATAATGGCTCTTTCAAAGCCTAAACCAAATCCTGCATGATTACAACTACCGTATTTTCTTAAATCCAAATACCAATCGTAATTATCAAGAGGCATATTTAATTCCTTCATTCTAGCAAGTAGTTTATCATAATCTTCTTCTCTTTGGCTACCACCAATAATTTCTCCGATACCAGGAACAAGTAAGTCAGTTGCTGCTACGGTTTTTTCATCTGGATTTTGTTTCATATAAAAAGCTTTAATATCTTTTGGGTAATCTGTTACAAAAACAGGCTTTTTAAAAATATTTTCACATAAATATCTTTCGTGTTCTGTTTGTAAATCAACACCCCAAGACACTTTGTATTCGAATTTGTCATTGTGCTTTTCAAGTTCTTTGATAGCATCTGTATAACTAATTCTAACAAAATCAGAAGTAATAACATGGTTTAATCTTTCTAATAAGCCAGTATCGATAAATTTATTGAAAAATTCCATTTCTTCAGGACAATTATCAATTACATATTGGAAAATATATTTAATCATATCTTCAGCTAAATCCATGTCATCTTTTAAATCAGCAAAGCAAATTTCAGGTTCTACCATCCAAAATTCGGCTGCATGTTTTACAGTGTTAGAGTTCTCGGCACGAAAAGTTGGTCCAAAAGTATAAACATTACAAAAACTTTGGGCAAACGTTTCAGCATTTAATTGACCACTTACTGTTAAGTGAGTAGATTTTCCAAAAAAATCTTGTGAAAAATCAACCATTCCTTCTTTTGTTTTGGGTACGTCATTTAAGTTAAAAGAGTTAACATTAAACATTTCTCCTGCACCTTCGGCGTCACTTCCTGTAAGAAGGGGCGTATTTACATAGACAAATCCTCGTTCTTGGAAGAATTTGTGAATAGCATAGGCTAAAACACTTCTTACACGAAAGACGGCATTAAAGGTGTTGGCTCTTGGACGTAAATGTGCGATGGTTCTTAGGTATTCAAAAGAGTGTTTTTTCTTTTGAAGTGGATAGCTACTATCTGCTAAGCTTTCAATTTCTATTATAGTTGCTTGGATTTCAAATGGTTGTTTTGCATTTTCGGTTACGACAAATTTCCCAGTTACTTTAATAGAAGAACTAATGGTTAGTTTACAAATTTCTGCAAAGTTTTCTAGCTTATCGCCAAAAACGATTTGGACGTTTTTAAAAAAGGTTCCATCGTTTAATTCGATAAATCCAAAGTTTTTAGAGTCTCTTACAGTTTTTACCCATCCTTCTATGGTAATTTCTTTTTCTGCATAGGTTCCGGTGTTTTGGTATAAATCTTTTACGGTTATGTTTTTCATTTTTACTTTTATCCTCCTGTTTTTAGTATGAACCTATTATATAATATTATGTGAGATTTTTCAAGGGTTTGAGGAAATTTTTTGTTTCTTGACTTTACAAATTTTATGTAAAAGTGATATAATTATAAACATAGGCAAGTCCTAAAT
>CAMSQT010000108.1 GCA_947062645.1 uncultured Clostridium sp.
CTACACGACGCTCTTCCGATCTCTTCTCTTTTCTTAAATAATTCATTATCAAAATACTTTACTAAAATAAGTAAAAATGATACTACTTCTTCATAACTTTTTCCTTCAATTCTGTCTTCAAGTGCTACTTGATAATAAAATTCCATTTCAGTTTTATTATCTACGTTCTCCAACATTTTATATAAAATTTCTTTTGTAAGTTTTATTTTGTCACTACCAGTTTCTTCCATTATTTTTCATCTTTCTTATTTAATTCAATTAATTCTTTCTCATCTTTTATGATTTTTATTAATTCTTCTTTAGTTGGCAAATATGTTAAATATTTTGATGCATATACATTTTTTACATCATCTCCTAATGTCATTTCTACAACAGCGTCATCTTTATCTGCACATAATAATATTCCAATTGGCTCATTTTCATCTTCTATCATTTGTGTTTTTTTATAGTAATTCACATACATTTGCATTTGACCTATATCTTGGTGTGTTAATTTACCAATCTTCAAATCAATAATTACAAAGCATTTTGCTAATCTATTATAAAATATTAAATCTGGATAATAATATTCAGAACCAATTTTTATTCTTTGTTGATTTGCTACAAATGAAAAGCCTCTTCCGAGTTCTAGTAAAAATTCAGTTAAATGAGTTAATAGAGATTTTTCTAAATCTGTTTCTAAATAATTTTTATTTTCTTTTAATCCAGCAAATTCAAAAATATATGGAGTTTTTAACAACTCCTCTGGTTGTTTTTCAATTAATCCTTTTTTTGAATCTTTTATTATTAATTCCTTATCAGGAGATATTAAGTATCTATCATATAATTTAGTATTTATCTGTCTACGAAGTTCACGGCATCCCCAATTAGATTTAATTGATTCAATTTCATAAAATTCTCTTTCTTCTTTTCTATCTATTCTAATTAGTTCTTGAAAATGTGCCCAGCTTAATTCGGTCGACACTGTCGACCATATTGGATAAATTTCATAAAATCTTCTCATTCTTCTAATACTAACTGGCGAGAATCCACTTCCAAACTCATTTGTTAATTTTAAAGATAATGCTTCTATTATCTTTTTACCATAAGTTGCTTTAGTAGTATTTTCTGATAGTTCATAGGTTATTTTTCCAACATACCAATATACTTCAGTCATAGTCGTATCTATATGTTTTAACATTTTACCACGAGCATCAATTATTTTAGTTCTAATATCATTATAAATTGTTTCAATGTTTAATAATTCACTATTTTCATTTGTAATATCTATATTTTTATTATCTGGCATTTTACTCCCTTCTAATTAATCAATTCTAATTAATATTAACTTAGTTTTTTTTAATACGCAAAAATTTATTTTAAACAAATGCTTATTTTTAAGTCTTTTAGCAAGTGTTTTCTTAAATCCCCACTTCCCAGTTGATTGTTACTTCATTTTTTTGCATAATTTTCACTTCCTATCTTCAGCTGTTTTCACATCTTTAATAACTGTATTTATTGTTTTGTTAAAGTCTTTGCTAGTATCAATAAAACAAATATTATATTCCTCACACTCTTTTTTAATTTTTTTACTTACTTCTATAAGACCCTTTACTAATTCTAACATGTCATTATCATTAAAATTTCTAGTCCAAGACCTTTCATTATCAAATTTTCTTATCATATTAAACTTAGTTTCTGGTTCAATATTAGGATACCCTATAAAATAAATATCCCATTTTTCTTTATCTAAATACTCAATAATATCATGTGGCATTACATGAGCAGAATCAAGTACAAATTTTTCGTTGCTTTCTTCAATTTGTTTGATTATAGTTGACAAAAATAATGATAAATTGATGCTACCATCGTCTATTATTACTCTATTATTGATTTTACAATTAGGAAAATTTTGATTAAAAGAGGTAGCAATATAGTCTACTGGTATATGATTATATATATTATCTTTTGATATCTTTTCAGCAATTGTAGATTTACCAGTTCTTGCCACACCTCCTATAAAAATATTTTTCTTATCTTTCTTCAATTAATTTTCACTTCCTTTATTTCACCTATAATGTCCTATAATTATTTTTATCAGCCCTGTCATCTAATTGTCTATCAAACTGGTCATTTTTATAAAACCAATCTGTTTTTTTATCTTTTGGATTTGCTTTTCTATTTTTATCTAATAATAGGTCAAATAAAACAGCAACTGGTATCACAATTCCAATTAGCGATACAAATAGATTTAAATATGCTCCCATACTAGTAGTTGTTATTTCTGGCGTAGTTCCTAATATGGTAGTTATTCCTGTCATTAAATCTGCTCCAAAATATAACCCATAAGCTAGTAAATAGATTAATGCTCCTACCATTTTCCTTTTTATGATTAGTAACATACATGCCAATACAACAAATAATAAAATAATCTCCATTGTTTGATTGATTGGCTGAATTCCTCCTAAGCTTCCTCCCATTTCATAGGTAAAAGCTACTACAATTCTTAATGCCCAAAACATTGCCATAAACATGACTAACATCCATGTTGAAAAGTTTTTCATTTGTTCTTCCTCCTTTAATTTTCTAATGATTACTATTGGTTCCAAATTAAAATGGCAACCTGTCAAAAAAGACGGAAAAATCCCGTCTTTTTTGTTTTTTATCTTAATCTACGAAATCAAAATCGTCTTTGAATTTTTCTTTAAATATTTCAAATACTTTATTTAATACTTCTTCATCTTCAATGCTTACATAAGATTCTTCGTCAGCCTCTTCGTCAGTATCTTCTACTTTTAAGATTACTACTTCTCCTTCTTCTTCTTCGCCTTCTTCTGTTACTGGTAATAATACAACATATTCTTCTTCATCTAATTCTACTAAGTCTAAGAATTCAAATTTTACTTCATTTCCTTCTTCGTCATTTAATATTACGATATTATCTAATTCTTCTCCTTCTAAGTTTTCTTCCATTACTTTTCTCCTTTCAATTTTTATCATTATATTTTATATTTAATATAATAACCTATTTTTAATTATTTTTCAATGCTATTTTTTAATTTGTTTAAGTAAGTTTCTAATATATAGACTGCAGATATAGTATCTACTATATTTTTCTTTTTATTCTTGCTAACTTCTAAAAAATTCATTGTTTTGTGTGCTTCGACAGTTGTTAATCTTTCGTCGATTGTCTCGATTTTTATTTGGTTATATTTGCATTTTAGTTTATGGATAAATTGTTTTGTTATTTCGGCTCTTTGTGAGATGGTTCCATTCATATGAAGTGGCATACCAACTACTATGGTTTCTACTTCATATTGTTCCAAAATTTCGTCTAACCTTTTTAAAATGGTTTTATCGGTTCCTTTTCTTTCTATGGTTTCCAATCCTTGTGCTGTTATGTTTAGAGCATCTGTTATCGCAATTCCTACACGTGCTTCTCCATAATCAATTCCTAAATATCTCATATTATTCTTCTAATCCTATATAATCTTTCACCATTTTTTCTAATAGTTCGTCTCTTTCTACGGTTCTTATTTTGTTTCTTGCATCATTATGGCTTGTAATGTAAGTTGGGTCTCCAGATAGAATGTAACCAACGATTTGATTAATTGGATTGTATCCTTTTTCTACTAATGATTCATATACTTCTTTTAGTATTTCCCTGCATTTCAAATTTTGGTCTCTTTCTACTTTAAAGTGCATTGTTTTGTCAAATTCCATACTTGCTTCCTCCTTTTTCTTTTTAAATATTTGTGATATCACTTTCTGTAAGAGGTGCATTGTCTAAGTATTCTTCTAATTTTTTCAATACCTCTTCTAATCCAGTACCTTTATAATAAGAAGATATAACAAAGTTTAATTTTGGCATAGCCACTTCTTTACAATTTACGTCTTTGGCTAGTTTTCCTGGTAAGCCCACTTCCAAATTTAAATCTTTTCTTTCTTCTTCTGTTAGTTCAATTGGAGTGCTTTCTATTTTTTCTTTGACTTCATTTAAAAAGTCTGCTACTCCATTTGCTTCTACTCCTGAGAAAGCAATAACAAATTTAGGCCCCATGTATCTTACAAATACATAGTCTTCTGCAATATTTTGTGCTACATATTCACTTATTTTGGTGATTACTTTATTTCCTAATTCTCTACAATATTTTTTATTAATTTCTGGAAGGTTAATGATATTGAACATACATATCGTAGATATGGTATATTGGTCAATAATTTTCTTTCCTTCTCCATATAGATGCTCTGCTGAATATAATCCTGTAAATAAGTCTGTTCTTACTATTGCTTCTAAGGTTTTTTGGTGTACTACTGTTTTTAAGACAGATACGATATTTTCCTTGATTACTTCTAATACCGTTGTGTCTACATTGTCAAAGTCATGTGGTGTTCCACTTTCAATAATCCAATAACCAATGTATACATTATCAATGTATAGAGGGAAAAAGATAGCAGATTTTGCTCTTCCAAATTCCATTTCTTGATAAGGAAGTTTTTCGTTTTCATTGTTTACGGTTACATATTTAGGTGTTGCCGATTGTATGCTGTCTTTAAACATATCTACCTCTT
>CAMSQT010000109.1 GCA_947062645.1 uncultured Clostridium sp.
AGATGAGGCATTGTGACTGGAGTTCAGACGTGTGCTCTTCCGATCTATGTGGTGACGTAGGATATGGAAAAACAGAAGTTGCCTTAAGAGCAGGTTTTAAAGCAGTTATGGATCAAAAGCAAGTAGCTTACTTAGCACCAACTACTGTGTTAGCTGAGCAACAGTATCAAGAATTTAAAACACGAGTAAAAGACTTTCCAATTAAAGTAGAGATTTTAAACCGATTCAAAAGTAAAAAATATCAAGAAGAAGTAATAAAAAAATTAAAATTAGGAGAAGTAGACATCGTAATTGGAACCCACAGACTACTTAGCCAAGACGTAGAATTTAAAGACTTAGGACTATTAATTGTAGACGAAGAACACCGTTTTGGCGTAAAAGCAAAAGAAAAAATCAAGCAGCTAAAAACCAATGTAGATGTATTAACCATGACAGCAACACCAATCCCAAGAACGATGCACATGTCAATCGTAGGAATTCGTGATATGTCCGTTATTTATGAGCCACCCAACAACCGAAGGCCAGTTCAAACTTATGTATTAGAATATGACGAAGAAGTAGTAAAAGAAGCCATCACCAAGGAATTAGAACGAAAGGGTCAAGTATTTTACTTGTTTAATAACGTACAAGGTATCCAAAAAAAAGCAGACGACATCTCCAAATTAGTACCAGAAGCTAATGTTGTCTATGCGCATGGAAAAATGACAGGTGCACAAATAGAAAGCATCATGAAAGAATTTACCGAAGGAAAAACCAATGTATTAGTTTGTACCACTATATTAGAATCAGGAATAGACATACCAAATGCCAACACCATAATCGTTGAAAACGCAGATAGAATGGGACTTGCTCAGTTATATCAAATACGAGGAAGAGTAGGAAGAGCCGACAAACAAGCCTATAGCTATATCACCTATAAAAAAGACAAACTATTAACCGAAGTAGCAGACAAAAGGCTAAAAGCCATCAAAGAATTTACCGAATTTGGTTCTGGCTTTAAAATTGCCATGCGTGACTTAGAAATTAGAGGAGCCGGAAGTTTACTACGGAGAAATTCAATCAGGACACCTAGAGCAAGTAGGGTATGACACCTATTGTAACCTATTAGACGAAGTAATAAAAGAAATGAAAGGCATCAAAATAGAGCCAGAAATCGACCTACAAATCGACTTAAATGTAACTAGTTATATACCAGACGAATACATACAAGATGCCAACCAAAAAATAGAAATTTACCAAAACATTGCACTTTGCAAAAATGAACAAAACATCCAAGACATAATTGACGAAATCATTGACCGTTTTGGTAATATGCCACACGAACTAGAAAACCTAATCGATATTGCCAGAATAAAATACCTAGCCAAAAGATTAAATCTAAGCAAAATAGCAAGCAAAACCATAAAACCAAAAACAGCAGTAGTATTTACCTTTGAACCAAACAAATTTGAACTAGACTTAAATGAACTAGTAAAGAAATATGGAAACAAAATAAAATTTACAAATGGTATCAAGCCGACAATAACCTTGCAAATAGAGCCAAACAACGAAAGACAAATCTTACATGACGTAACAGAATTTTTAAAGAGTGGGGATTAGGGGACGGTGCGTAAAAACCAAAAACACCGGGTTAAGGGAAGAACCCAAAAACCCCAAAAAAAATAGATTAAAAATCACAAAACAAAAAAAAAATATAAAATTACTAAACTTAATTTTTATTTCGGGGGTTTTTGGGTACTTTCATTAAATCCCTAAAGTGGGGATTTAAGGAACGTCCCCTAATCCCTGATAAAAAGGAGAGTAAAATGCAAAAAATAACAAGTAAAGATAATGAGTTTATCAAGCACATCAAAAAGCTAAAAGACAAAAAATACCGAGATTTAAGCAATGAATATGTAATAGAAGGAATTAAACTAGTAGAAGAAGCAATTCAAGAAAAAGCAACGATTAAGCAAATTGTATTATGTGACGATTGCGAAAAAAATGCAGCAATTCCAAAGGATTTAATGTATGAAATTGCCAAACAAGAATGTATTTATGTAACAGAAAAGCTTTTTAACTACCTAACAGAAGTGCAAACGCCACAAGGGATTCTGGCAATTGTAGAAAAAAATGGACAAGATATCCAAATCGATTATACAAAAGACATAATAGTTGCCTTAGATGATGTACAAGATCCTGGTAACCTAGGAACCATCTTAAGAACGGTAGATAGTATTGGTCTTACCCAAATATTAGTATCAAAGGCGACAGCAGATGCTTATAACCCGAAAGTAGTACGTTCTACGATGGGGGCTATTTTTCGTGTGAAAATAATTGAATGTGAAGATTTAAAACAAACTTTAAAAGAAATTAAAAAACACAAATTTAAAGTAGTAGTATCTTCTTTGCAAACTGATAATACAATTTATGATATTCATTATCACAAAAAAGTAATTATCATTGGAAATGAAGCAAATGGCATAAAACAAGAAATTCAAGATTTTGCTGACGAAAAAATAAAAATTCCAATGCTTGGGAAAACGGAAAGCTTAAATGCTTCTGTAGCAACAGGTATTATACTATATGAGTATGTTAGGCAAAAACGTGGCTAAAGTGGGACAGGCACACTTTAGCCATAAATGGTCAAGTTGTGCCTGTCCCACTTTAGCCATTAAAAGAAAGAAGGAATAAATATGAAAATACATGTCGTAATGGTGGAACCAGAAATACCACAAAATACACGGAAATATTGCAAGGACTTGTGCGATAACGGGAGCAAAGTTGCATTTAGTGCATCCATTAGGTTTTAAAATAGATGAAAAGTCACTAAAAAGAGCTGGATTAGATTATTGGGATAAAATAGAAATGGAAGAACACAATTCATTGGAAGAATTTTTAGAAAAATATCCACCCCAAAAGAATAATATGTTTTTTGCTACAACAAAAGGAAAGACTAAATATACAGACGTAGATTATTCAAAAATGCAGGAAATATTTGTATTATATGGGAAGGAAACAAAGGGATTACCAGAGTGGCTTTTAGAAAAATATTTAAATACAAAAACAGTAAGAATACCAATGCTACCAACATTAAGGTCTTTAAATTTATCAAATTCAGTTGCCATTATCACTTATGAAATATTAAGACAACAAAAATTTGAAGATTTACAAGAAACAAGTACATATTTTGATTCCTAAGAGTTTTCTACAAAAATCGATGTAGAAAAATAAGAAGTTTTGTCAATTTTTAAGAAGCTTTGTCGAAAATATTGCAAAGCTTTTTATTTTATGCTTTAATAAAAATAGTTTTCATATCCGATATAAAATTTGTTCAAAATTTAATTTCCAATTAAATCGAGACAATCCAAACAAATAAAAAAGAAATCAGGTGATAGAAAAGAACAATAAATACATTACCAATAAATAAATATTAACATTAAAATGTGAAATAAGATTAAATTAGGAGGAATTATATTGAAGATTTTTACATATGGTCAATATATTAAATGTATTCATACCTATAGACTGCATGCAGTAATGCAATTAGCAGAAGAAAGTGTGGAATATGAGCTTCGGTGGAGCGAAAAAAACAAATTCACAAGATAAATTAATCAAAAGCATATTAGAAGATACAAAAGAAGTAGCGGAGTTGATTAATCAATTTGTAGAGGCACAAAATGTAGTAAAAAAAGAAGAATTAGTTCGATATAACAATAATTATATCACGAAAAAATACAAAGAAAAAGAAGCCAATTTAATATACAAACTAAAAAATGAAGAAATTTTCTTTTTAATAGAACATCAATCTAGTGTTGATAATAACATAACATACAAAATGATGAATTATTGCTTAGATATCATGAGAGAGTGGAGTAAAAACAAAAAAATAGAAAAAGATACAGAATATCCAATCATAGTGCCAATTGTTATTTATACTGGAGAGCAAGAATGGCAAATGCCAGAAAATCTAAAAGAAGAACAAGTGGAAGACTATACTTATGAGGACTATAAAATGAATTTAGAAGTTAATTTTATAAATATAAACGAACTTTCTACCAAACAATTACTAGAAAGTGATAGTATGATTGGTTATGCCATGTATTTAGAAAAAGCCCAAACAAAAGAAGAATTAGTAGAAAATCTAAAAGTTGTAATAAGGCTTGCTAATACCAAAAAGCAGTGGCAACAATTACGGTAATATCGTAAGTGAACTATTAAATGATGTGTTAGATAATAAAACACAAGAAGAATTGTTAAAAATAATAGAAGAAAGTAAAGAAAATTATTGAATAAAAATGAAATAACAAGTATAATAAAGAAAAACAAAAGAGGGGAGAAAGAACATGAGACAAGAAAAAGCAATAACTTTAATAGCTTTAGTAATAACAATTTTATTCTCTTATGACGAAAAATTAAAATGTAGTAATAGCA
>CAMSQT010000110.1 GCA_947062645.1 uncultured Clostridium sp.
CGCTCTTCCGATCTATTCTTAATTTCTTATATTTCATGAAAGATAAGAAATTAAGAATTGAAGATGCTTTATCTGCAACAAAAGCAGCAGTAGAAGAAGGAATTGTAGCAGGTGGAGGAACCGCTTTAATCAATGTAATTCCAAATGTAGAAAAATTAGTAAATTCTTTAGAAGGTGGCGAAGCATTAGGCGCAAAAATTGTTCTAAAATCTTTAGAAGAGCCAGTAAAACAAATTGCCATCAATGCAGGACTAGAACCAGCAGTTATTGCTGATACCGTAAAAAAGGCAGAAAAAGGAATTGGATTTGACGCTAGTAAAGAACAATATGTAGATATGAAAAAAGCAGGAATTGTAGATCCAACTAAAGTTACAAGAAGTGCTTTGCAAAATGCAGCATCTATTAGTGCTATGGTGCTTACAACCGAAAGCATTGTAACAGATGCTCCAGAAGCAAAAGGATGTAATTGTGGTTCTCATGATGCTATGCCTGCTGGAATGGATGGAATGTATTAAAAACCACCATATTGATTGAAATAATAATTAAGGCAACGTGCCATATAAGGGACTTCCACATCGTAATAGCCGAGCTAATTGGCTTGCTGTGGTAAGTCCCTTTTTCATTAGTTTTTTTATTTCTTGATAGGGGAAGAAAGTTTCCCATGCTTTTTGGTCAGCTATGTCTTCCATTTTTTTTATAAATTCATAGGGAGTGTTCGTGTTATAGTAGGCATTTGCTAGGTAATGACCTAATTCTTGAATTAGGACGGTGTTTTCACTAGTAGCTGTTTGTACTTGTGTTTTATCAACAACAATGGCTGTTAGGTTATGATAATGAACAATAGCACTTCTGGTAAAAAGCAACTTGTGATGGATATAATAAATGTTTTCTTTTTTCATTTTATCATATAAATCAGTGGTTTTCATGTTAATCTTCTTCTGGTTCCTCCAATTTTTGCTTGGCAAGTAAACCTTCCATAATGTTTTTTAAGGTTTCTTGGTTTTCTTCATTAAGACCTTTTATGCCACTGGCAAAGGCAATGTCAATTTCACTTAAAGGAATTGCTTCAAAGTTTTTTACGTCGGTTTTTCCTAAAAGGTAATCAACAGATACATCGAATAAGTCAGCTAATTTTAGTAAAGTTTCTGTACTAGGGTCACGTTCACCTTTTTCGTAAAAACCAACAATTCTTTCAGATTTTCCAATATGCTTGGCAAGGTCAGATTGTAATAAGTGTTTTTCTATTCGTAATTGTTTGATTCTATTCATATAAAAATCTCCTTTACATTATATATTGATTATACAACAAATAGTTCGATTAGTAAAGAAAAATTTTATAAAAGCAAAAAAATAGTTTACTACGGCGACAAGGAATAAAAAATATAAAAAAAGAAATTTTTTTAAAAATGTTGACAATGAACAATATGTACGATAAAATAACAAAAAAAGAAAAACGAACAATAAGTTCGAAACAAAATAAGGAGGTTTGGAAAAAGATGAAGAAAACACAGAAGAAAAAAATAATAGAGTATATGAAACAATTTGGTAGTGTAACAAGTTGGGAAGCCTATAGGGATCTAAGCATTACACAATTTGCAACAAGAATAAAAGAATTAAAAGAAGAAGGCTATCGATTTCAAACGAAATGGGAAAAAAGGAAAAATCACGAAGGAAAATTGGTTAATTTTAAACGATTTTATTTTAGAAGTAATACTAGCAAAAACGACAAAAAATGACATTTGAAGTACCTAGCATTATGGGGTATAATATGTTAGGCTAATTTTTATTGAGGTGATAAAATATGTTAGACGAGTTTGAAGGACTTAGAGAAAAGTTACATCAATCGATTGAAGAAAGTGGATTGCATTCTGCAAAAACGGTAAAAATAAGTAAAAAATATAATGATTTAGTAAATTTCCATTATCAAAACGAAAGACAATATAAGTCAGATAATTTGATGTATAAAAAATATGTCGAGTCATTAAAACACTTAAGAAAAATAACAAAAGATGCTGTAGAGTTTCCCACCACTAAACAATGGAGTCAATATGCTAAAAAAAATGATTTACTAAACACAGAAAGTTTAAAATTTATTAGTGGTAGTTCGTGGCACGATTTAAGAAATAAGATATATCCAAATTATAAATAGAATCTTTTTTTGTCGAAAATGGGTTTTGTTTTTCTTACTATAATATTGTATAATACCTTTAACACGAAAGAAGGTTTTTTGGATATGGAAAGTATAACTTTAAAAGGTTTTATAAAAGAAAGAGTGGAAGAAAATAAAGATTTATTTACAGAAGAAGAATTGAAAGTGATAACAGAAAATAGGGATTGTTTTTATAAGGTTTATTTGCTTGGTGCTGTTAATAGTAAGGATTGTTATGAAAAGAAGGATTTTTGATTGACAAATGGGCTAAAATGGTGTAAGATGTTTTTTGGTTATGCCAATATAGCTCAGTTGGTAGAGCAACAGATTCGTAACCTGTAGGTCAGCGGTTCGATTCCGCTTATTGGCTCCAATGACGTATCTGTTCGAACTAATAGAATAGAGAGATACAAAAATCAATCAATAAAATGGTTGATTTTTTCTTTTGCAAAAAATCATCCTAAATCTATAAAGAAGGGATAGTGTTTGAAATGAAGATAATTAAGCAAGAACTAGAATTTGAGGAATGTCTAAAACAGCGACTTGAATTTATATGTGAGTTTTCTAAAGTTACTCCTACCTTTATCAATGGAAGTATTAGGAGATTAGAAAAAACTAATCTTACATATATTGAGCCACATAGAGTGATTATTAAAAATATTACATTTTTAGTTTTCAATTATTCTAATGACATTTATATTACTAACTTAACTAAAAAGATTAAATTATCAGAGTTAGAAGAATACTTAAAAAAATTATAAATGTAAATATTTGACATTTCTTTAAATCGTGGTATAATGTACTCAATAAAATATCTATATCAGTTCGGAAAAAATATATAGATATATGAGTACTTTGAAAAAATTATATTATATTGCATTATTGTATTTTAGTTTATGATAAATGGATTTAAGAGATGTCAAGGGTACTCGTGTATACTTTGATGTCTCTTTTTGTTTTATGAGGAGGTTTTAAAATTGAACAAAGAAAAGAAAAAATGTGGATTGTATATGAGAGTTTCAACAGATGAACAAGCAAGAGAACGGATTTAGTTTGCCAGAGCAAAGAGAAAGATTAGAAACTTTTTGCAAATTTAAAGGCTATGAAATAGTAGATTATTACCAAGATGCTGGAATAAGTGCTAAAACTGGTAATCATAGACCAGAATTTGAAAGATTAAAAAGTGATATTAAAGCTAAAAAGATAAATACTATTGTTTCTCTAAAGCTAGATAGAATAACAAGAAGTATCTATGATTGGGAAAATCTAATGACTTTCTTAGATGACAATAATGCTTACTTAGATTGTGTAAATGATGAAATAAATACTACAAGTGCAAACGGTAAAATGATTTCAAGACTTTTAATGAGTGTTAGTCAAAATGAAATAGAAAGAACAAAAATAGGTTTAGCAGGTGCTATAAAACAAGGACATATTCCTCACGTTGCACCACTTGGATATAAACGTGAAAATAAAAAGTTAGTAATTGATTACACTACCAAAGATATTGTAATTAGAATATTTGATATGTATTACAATGGTTTATCTTATAAAAAGATAAGTAATGTGTTAAATGAAGAAAAGGTATTAGGAAAAGAAAATTGGCGAGATTCAACTATTGTTGGTATTTTAGAAAATGAAATATATAAAGGGGATTTTGTTCACGGAAAGAATACTAAACACCCAACTTATTATGAAGATGTTGTAGAGCCTATTATTTCTAAAGAAATGTGGGAAGATTGTCAAGTGCAGAAAAAGAAAAACTCAAGAAGTTATAAACGAACACTAACTTATTTATACTTACAAAAGTTAAAGTGTCCAAAATGTGGCAGAATATTAGGTGGAAAAGCTACTACAAAGAAAAATGGTAATGCTTACTTTTACTATTATTGTAATGATTGCAAGATTGAATTTAAAGAAAAGGTTATAAATGATTACTTTAACCAATTTATAGATGAATTAGTACAATATGATTCTGTTGTTAATCAATTCTTCTTGCCTATGATTAAGCAAAAATTTGATGAGCCAAAAGAACAACTAGAAAAAGAAATAAAAGAGCAAACTAGCAGACTTGAAAGAATAAAAAAAGCCTATATAAATGGAGTTTTTGAACTAAAGGAATATAATGAAGAAAAGAAAATAGTTGAAAATGCTATTGAAAAATTACAGAATAAACTAGAAACCACTGATTGCACAGAAGAACTAAGATTTACACCAAAAGATATTTTATTAAAACGAGATATTGACTTTATTAACAAAGTC
>CAMSQT010000111.1 GCA_947062645.1 uncultured Clostridium sp.
GATGAGGCATTGTGACTGGAGTTCAGACGTGTGCTCTTCCGATCTTTGTAGTTTGTTTGCTAACCTCTTATATGTTATACCCATTTTTAGCACTTGTCAATAGTTAGTGCTAATTTTTTTGTGAATTTTTTGTGAACATTATAATTTTGCTTTCTTTTGGGAATATTATAACAAAACAAATTAAAGGAGGAATTTTTGATGGACAGTCCGGGGTATATTTTAAATGAAGTGAATAAGGGAATTAAGATGGGAATGGATTCCATCTCTAACGTGGCTGAAAAAGTACAAGACGACAATTTTAAAAAAGATTTAAAATTTCAATATGATAAATATAATGATATTTTAAATAAGGTAAATACTGAACTTTCTCATTATAATGATTTTCCAAAAGAGTTAAATCCTATGCAAAAGGCTATGGGTTGGATGAGTGTAGAGTTTAATACGATGGATGATAAAAGTACTTCTAAAATTGCTGAGATGATGCTTCAAGGTACCAATATGGGAATTATTAAAGGGGTTAAACTTTTAAATCATAACCCTGATACAGACCAACCTGTAAAAAATATTTTAACAGAGTTTGTTCAGTTTCAAGAAAATACAGTTGAACAATTGAAAAAATATTTATAATTTTAAAAAGGATTAAAGTAATTTTTTAATTTCTTTAATCCTTTTGTTTTTTTAATATTTCAAAAAATCTTATTTCTTTTTCTTTTACTTTTGCTGAATCCTCAAATTCTACGGTTCCTTCTTTCTCATTTAGTAAATCTTTTTGGATTAAGACTTCTTTTAAATGCTTTGCTAAATTAGGTGCGCCATTAAAAAATTTAACTTGTCCTAAAATTTCTGTAATTTCGTTTTGAATCAATGGGTAATGAGTACAACCTAACACTACATTTTCTACTTTATTTTTATAACATTCTAATGTTTTTTGTAAATAGTTTTTGATTTCTTCTTGGTTTCCCTCTTCAACTTTATCAGCTAATCCAATACAAGGTAAAAGATACGTTTTATGATTATTATATTTTTTTAATAATAAATTAAATTTTTCGCTTTCTATTGTTCTTTTAGTTGCCATGACTAAAGTTTTTTTATCGTAACTATAATCATGTACCATTTTATAAGCTGGCTCAATTGCAATTATTGGCGTTTGGGGATATTTTTTTCTTAAACTTTTTGCTGCTATGCTACTTGCTGTGTTACAAGCTATTACAATTGCTTTACAATTCTTTTTCATTAAATATTGTACAATTTCATTACATCGTTGCTTTATTTCTTCTTCTGTTTTGTCGCCATAGGGATTGTTTTTAGAATCGCTATAATAAATGTAATCTTCTTTTGGCAAAATTTTTATGATTTCACCGTAAGACTGTTACTCCACCAATTCCAGAGTCAAAAACTCCTATTTTTCCGCTTCCCATTCATTTTTTTCACGCTTTCTTTTTAATCTTTTTGGATGTTAGGATTAAAAGCTAGAATGCTTTCGAAAATTGGCCAAAAGAATAATAAGCCAAATCCAAATCCAGCTCCTCTTCCAAACTCTTTTGCCAAACAAAATCGTTTCATAATAGCAATTACTAGCATAGCAAACCATCCTATTATAGGAACTAGCCAAAGTAGCATTAAAAATGGAGATAGTCCGCAAACTTGATACATAACAATTTGCCTATAAAGTGGCACAATTGCTGCCCATCCATGTTTTCTGGCTTTGGTATAAATAATCCATCTTAGAATCGTTCCATAAATAAATAAGATTATTCCTATTGTTACAATTGTTTTTATGATTTTATTAGATAATAGTACTTTTGTAGCTATTTCTACCTTTTTTGTGGTTGGTGTTTCTTGTACCATGCTATTTAGAATTTGGTCTGCTGTATAACCTTTTTGTATTTTTTCTTTGATATCTTCTATATCAATATCTTCTTCTATTATTTTTCTTATACTTTGTGTATCTGTTTGTCTGATGAAGTCTGCTCCTGCTGAAATCACCTCTTTGCTAACCCCTTGTGCTTCTATTTCTTTTGTGTTTTCTTCTAACATGTCAGCTATATTTTCTGGGGAATAGTCTTTACTTACTTCGTCATATACTTTTAAAATATCTTCTTTGGTAATATTGTTTGGGTTTATGTCTTTTACATAGTTTTCTAACTGCTCTTGTGTTATCTCTTTATTGGTTACTGCCTGTACTTGTCCTAAATTTGTATAACCAAATAATAAAATTGCAATTATCATGATTGCTTTTACAATTATTTTTTTCATGCTAATTCTCCTTTTTTGAAGCGATGTTTTTTTGCTCCGCCCCCAAAAACATCGCTTTATTTTTTCTTATTATATCTCTATTTTTAGTGATTGGCAAGATTTATTTTTTATCGTTTATGGTTTTATAAAATTAGTGCTAATTACTGGCTCATTTTTAGGTAACTGGATTCCTGCTTTTTTTCCTGCTTCGATTGATTTTAATAACCACGCCATATTATTTCCAAGCGTTCTCATGGTTTGCATTCCTTCTTCATCTTTTATTACTTCTTCTGGTTTGGTTCCATGTACCATATTCCAGTATTGGGAAGATACAATTGGCATATTGCTAATGCCAAAGTATTTATTTACTTCGTCTAGGGTTGCTGTTGCTCCACCTCTTCTACAGCTTGCTACACTAGATGCTGGCTTATTACTAAACAAATTTCTTCTGCCATAAAAAACTCTATCCATAAAAGAAGAAAGCATACCAGAACTTGCAGCAAAGTGTACTGGTGTTCCGAAAATGAATCCATCTGTTGTTGGTACTTTTTCTAAAAATTCATTTACCTTGTCTTTTACAAAACATTCTCCTGTTTTCAAACAGTTTCCACAACCGATGCATCCGGCTACTGGTTTATTTCCTAACCAAAAAATTTCGGTTTCGATGTCATTTGTGTTTAGTGTTTTTTCTATCTCTTTTAGGGCTGTATAGGTACATCCTTTTTCATGTGGACTTCCATTAATTAATATTACTTTCATTTTTATTTCATTCCCTCCTTAAATTACACCATTATTTATAGTATATTACGCTTCTATCTATTTATATACACAAAATTGCCAAAAAGGTTTTATCCTTTTTGGCAAAATTCTTATCTTGCTGTTCCCATATATAATAAGCTTGATAATTTTGAAATTGGCATAGTTTGTAGCCATACTGTTCCTGGTCCTTCTAGGGTTGTTAAAAATAGTCCTTCTCCTCCAAATACGATGTTTTTTACACCTTTTACGGTTTCAATGTTCAGCTTTACATCTTTTGTCATAGCTGCTACATAGCCATTATCTACCTTTAATTTCTCTCCTGCTTGTAATTCTTTTTTTCCAACAAATCCATCTATTTCTAAGAACACTTTTCCTGGTCCTGTAATTTTTTGCATGATGAATCCTTCTCCTCCAAAAAATCCTGCTCCTAATTTTTTACGAAATTGCATAGAAATGTCTACTGTGTTTTCTGAACATAAAAAGGCACGTTTTTGAGCAATAATGGTTTCTCCTTCTTTTAAATCATATTCTAATATTTGTCCCGGAAAACATGATGAAAAACCTATTTCTACATTATCTTGCTCTGCTGTGTATATATTCATAAATAGTGATTCTCCTGCAAAAGCTCTTCCAATTCCTTTCATAATTCCACCATTTGTAGTTGTTTTCATGGTGATTCCATTGTCCATCCAACTCATTCCGCCATTTTCTGTAAGAATGGATTCTCCTTTTTGTAGTTTACAAATTACGGCTGGTAAGGTCTCTCCAATAATTTTTGTTTCCATGTTTGTTCCTCCTTTATTTTCTATGCCATAATTATATCTCTTTTTTCTACAAAATTCAAGATTTATTTTGAAATGATTTTGGGGACGGAGAAAAAAATCATTTTAAGCTAAATATTTTTTATATTCTTCTTTTTAAAAGCAATAAACGTTGGTATTAGCATAACTACAAAATATATCATACATATTATCACAGAAAAACCGCAAGTCATACCTTCCATGTTTGGTAAATTTCCAAATAAGTATTCTTCGAAATTCCAATTTAAGCTAACAAATAGTTTCATAAACTGCACTTTAAATTGAATTACTAACATGTTAATCATATCAGCAGACATAAATCCAAGTAGTGGGATTGCTATTGCAACAGCACTATTTGTAAATAAGGTACTACAAGCAAAGGCAAGGGTTGCCAACAAAATAATCTTTGGTAGTCCAGTTAATATTTCTATTCCTAAATAAGTAAAAATGTTTATTACTTCTAGGCTTCCTGTTGTAAAGTTGTATTCCAGAACTGGTACTGATAGACTATCAAATCCAAAAATAATTCCGCCCACAATTAGTTCCATTGCTACTACTGAGATCGGAAGAGCGTCGTGTAGGGAAAGAGTGT
>CAMSQT010000112.1 GCA_947062645.1 uncultured Clostridium sp.
ATGAGGCATTGTGACTGGAGTTCAGACGTGTGCTCTTCCGATCTAAAACGATTTTAGTGGTAGATGATGAACCATCTATAAGAGATTTATTAAAATACAATTTAGAAAAAGAAGGCTATAAAATTATTGAAGCAGGAGATGGTATAACTGGTGTAAATACAGCATTAGAGCAAAAACCAGATTTAATCTTGTTAGATATCATGCTTCCTAAATTAGATGGATTATCTGTATGTAAAAGAATTAAAAACTCTTTAAATGTACCAATTATTATGCTAACAGCAAAAGCAGAAGAAATTGATACGATATTAGGTTTAGAATTAGGTGCAGACGATTACATCACCAAGCCATTTAGCATAAGAGAATTAGCAGCAAGAGTAAAGGCAAATTTAAGAAAAATTGAAGTAGTAGCAGATAGTAGTAAGACTATAGAAGCATCAAAAGAGGATAAAAAGAAGGAAACTAAAATTGTAGTAGGAGACTTAGAATTAGACTTAGACAAATTTGAAGTAAAGGTAAGAGGGGAAATAATCGACCTAACTTTGCGAGAATTTGAAGTATTAAAATTCTTAGCATCCCAACCAGAGCAAGTAGTGACTAGAGAAACCCTATTAGAAAAAGTTTGGGGATATGAATATTTTGGAGATATAAGAACGGTAGATGTAACAGTTAGAAGAATAAGAGAAAAAATAGAAAAAGATACATCTATTCCAAAAATATTAATTACCAAAAGAGGTGTTGGTTATTACATTGCTTCTAATTAAATAAAGAACAAAGAAGGCAAGTGAATTAGATTAAAATTAATTCATTTGTTTTTTATTTGACGGATTTTGTCGAAAATTGCGATGAAAAGTAAAGGAAATTAATAAAAAGCTATTGACAAAATCTAAAACAAGAACTTATACTATTGATTAAATTATATAATTTGAAAAACCAAAACAAAGGAGGGAAGAAATTAGTGCACTAAAAAAATATGAATAGAAAATTTGTATCAAAAAGTAACCGAGTGTTACGAAAGGTTTTAAATTCAAAAGAAAATTTAGATATCATACAAGATTTTATACAGGCTTTTTTAGAAATAGAAATAAAAGAAATAAAACTTAATCCCTATTTAGAAACAAGATCAAAAAACCTGCCAGCAGAAGAAAACTTTGGAATCGTCGATGTAAGAGTAATATTAGAAGAAGACGAGGAATTAAATATTGGAATTCAATTTATTGACGGCTATTATGCTCAAAATAAAATGTTATTATATTATGCCCAAGTTCATTCCAATCAAGTAGAATATCAAGATAATAGAGAAATTACTAAAACAACAACCATCAACTTGTTAGACTTTCATTATTTAAAAGCAAGCAACTATTTTAATAAAATTACCATACCATCTAAAGCAGAACATGAAATAGAGTTATATGTTATAGAATTACCTAAATTTGTAAAACCATTAGGTAACATACAAAACAAAAAAGAAGCATGGATGACCTATTTTTGTGGAGAACCAGAAGATAAGGTAAAAGAAGTATTAAAACAATTTGATAAAATTAAAAAATTGGACAACTTACTAGAAGATTACTGGGAAAATGAAGTGATGGAATAAAAATAAAACCGTAACAGTTCCCAAAAACAGGATTATTTACGGTTTTATTTTTAAAATTTATAATTAATGTACTTGTGTTAGAATTTGTTTTAAAGTAACCTTTATAACGGTACCTTCCTGCACTTGTTCGTCTTTTGCATAATCTTGAGTAGTAACAATACCAGAACCTTCCATACTGATATTTAAGTTTTTAGATTTTAAGCTATTTATTGCTTCGCTAGCATTCATATTTCTTAAATCTGGAACAGTAACAGAAGTAGAAATACTGCTTCCTTGACCATAAAGAACAATAATAGAATCCTTAAGAAGAGAATTTCCTGGTTTTGGTGTTTGATCTGCTACTAAAACAGTAGTAGGGTCACCTTCCACATATACTTTTGTACGAAAGCCAGCTTGTTTTAATAATTTTTCAGCCTCTGCCACGGTTTTATTTCGAATATCAGGTACAACCACTAAATTATCTGCATTTAGATTGCTAGAAGCATCTTCATCAGCAGGAACACCTAAATAAGGTAAAATCTCACTTAACATCTGTGAAACAACAGGACCTGCTACTTGACCACCTTGATGTCCGTTTTTTCCTTTAGGATCATACAAAGTAAGAAGCAAAACAAGTTGGGTATCTTCAATAGGAGAAATAGCTACATAAGAAGCTACATATCCTTCTTCTGCATTTGCTTCAGTAGGCTCAGAAGTTCCTGTTTTACCACCAATAGAATAACCAGAAACAGCAGCATGTCTACCAGAACCATCTGTAACAACAGTTTCCATCATAGATTTTACTTGTTCAGCAGTTTGTTTCGAAATAACTTGTCTAACTTGTGAAGTAGGATTCTCTGTTGTAGTTTTAGTATCAGTATTGGTAATTTCTTTTACAATACGAGGTTTCATTAGCATTCCATCATTAGCAACACAAGAAATAGCAGTAATCATTTGAAGAGGGGTAACATTCAATCTTTGACCAAATGACATAGTAGCAAGTTCAACAGGACCTACCTTATCTAATTTTTGGAATATACTATTTTGTTCTCCATATAAGCCAGAATTTGTTGTGTCAAACAAACCAAAAGCATCATAATATTTATATAAAGTAGAAGTACCAATTCTTTTACCTAACTGCATAAAAGCAGGGTTACAAGAATTACAAAGAGATCTTCTTAAAGTTTGTACACCATGAGGATTTTTTGCCCAACAACTAATTTTAATGCCAGAAACCTCCTCATAACCTTGGCAATAAAAGTCGCCAGCTTTATCTGTTGAAGTGATATTTTCTTCTAAAGCAACGGCAGAAGTAATTACTTTAAAAGTAGAACCTGGTTCATAGGTTTCTCCTACCGATTTATTGACCCACATTTTGGACAAGGCCTTACTTTTGTCTTCAGCAGATAACGAATCATAAGTAGGTGCTAAAACACTATTTGGCGTAAAAGGGTTATTTAAATCATAGTCTGGGTAAGAAGCCATAGCTAAAATATCACCAGTTTTTGGATTCATAGCAATTACATTACCGCCTCTTCTACACTCATTTTCGTCAACAGCTTGTTTTAAATATTTTTCTACAATAGATTGTATGTTTAGGTCAATGGAAAGAGTTAAATCACTTCCATTTTCAGCAGAAATGTAAGTTTCCTCAGCATTTGGGATTTCTTGTTGATCACTACCTTTTGAACTTACAATTTTTCCCGGAGTACCTGTTAAAACAGATTCCCATTTTGCTTCAATCCCACTTAAACCTTGGTTATCATTACCGCAAAAACCAATCACAGAAGAAGCAACTGTACTATAAGGATAATATCTTTTAGTATCTTCGTCTATATTAATACCAACTGCGATTTTATTTTCTTCCATCCATTGTTTTAAGACATCTACTTTTTCTTGCTCTACTTTTTTAATAATGGTTTCTACTTGTGCATCGCTATTTACTTTTTTTAAGGTATCTTCATAATCTAAAGAAAAAATTTCAGTTAATTTTTTTGTTATTTTTTCTTTGTAATCTTTTGTATCAGTTTCATTTGATTTTACTAACTTAGTAGGATTAATGGTAATGGTATCAACTTGAGCGCCAATGGCAAGTGCTTTTCCAGTAGCATCATAAATATTACCACGTTTGGGACTAATAATTTGGTTGATTGTTTGTTGTTGATAAGCTTTTTCCCTCAAAAAATTACCTTGTACAAACTGAATAAAGCCAATTCTTACAACTAAAATAACAAAAACAAAAATGGTGATTACCATTAATGCTTTTAATTTACCTGTATAAACGAAGTTTCGAGAATCGAAACCGATTTTTTATTTTAATAACTTTATGATTATATTTCTTTGTTTTTGGTTTTTTTCTTTTTTTGTTTTCCATAAATTTCATTCCTTTGTTTTTTTTAATTGTATCTTAAAAAAGAAGAAAAATCAATAAAAGTTGAAAAAATAAGCAAAATGTAATACAATGATTTTAAGGAGGAAGACAAAAAATTATGAATACCATATTAGAAGAAACGAAGTTTATTATGAACAAATATCATATAAAAGCCAATAAATCATTAGGACAAAACTTTTTAATCAAAGAAGAAGTAGTAGAAAAAATAGTTCAAAGCAGTAAAATTACAAAAGACGATTTAGTAATTGAAATAGGACCAGGATTAGGAACATTAACCAAGGAATTACTAGAAAAAGCAGGAAAAGTAATTTGTATTGAATTAGACAAAAAAATGTTACAAATTTTAGAAGATAGGTTTTCTTTAGATCGGAAGAGCGTCGTGTAGGGAAAGAGTGTTGGATCGA
>CAMSQT010000113.1 GCA_947062645.1 uncultured Clostridium sp.
CATTACAACATATTCTTCTTTTAATTTTTTTGTATGTTGTGATTGTTCTTGAAAGTCTATACTTTTAAGAACTTTTATTAATTCCTTTTGTGTTCTTATAACACCATTAAAAAATATTTTTTCTAGGTCTAAATAAGTCCCTCTTTCTTTCATATATTTATCATAATCATAACCAAAACATAAAATTGGTCTTTCCAAAATAGCGTAGTCCCAAACAACACTTGAATAGTCAGAAATTAAGATATCTGCTATTATTAATAAATCATTAATATATGGATACTCAAAAGCATTAATAATAAATGGATTATCTTTTGGTAATCCTAACAATTTTCCAACTAAATAATGAGCTGTTACTACTAATACATACTCACTTGATAACTCCTCCTGTAATTTTTCAAATTCAAATGGATTTTGGATAATATTATCAAAACTACTATCTTTATAAAATTCTCGATAAGTAGGTGCATATAACATTACTTTCTTATCTAATGGGATATTTAATTTTTGCTTTATTTCTAGTACTTTTTCTTCTTTAATATGATACAACTCGTCGTTCCTAGGCAAACCCGTTTCAAAAAAATACTTTTCTTCTGTTTGCCAAGCTTTTACTAATATTTCTTTTTCTTTTTTTCCTCCTAAAATTATCAAATCGAATTTCTCTTGTTTTTTAGAGCGAAAAGATTGATTTTTCTTACCTATATCTATGCCTATTTTCTTAATTCCTGTCATTCCATGTGTAAAAAAAACATTTATATGGTTTTTTTCTTTTAAATTTAAACCTCTTTTTACTGACGAATTCGTAATCCAATATTTAGATTTTAATACAGTCTTATAGTAAGAAACTGTATCAATTTTTACTTTTTCACTTTCTGGAATAAAATTGAAATCATTTGGAGAAATAAAAGCCCATACACACTTAATATTTTGATATTCTGGTTGTTTTTTTATATATTCATAAACAAATCTTGGACTATCATCATACCTTTTTCCACCATAAACAACAAACAAAGCTTGATTTGTATCAATTTTAGTGGTCTTTGCTAAACAATTTAAAAAAAATGAAAATATGAAATTATAAATAGCATATAACATTTTATTATTTTTAATCATATTTTTAATTATTTTTTTCACTTTTATTCTCCTCAATTCTTCTATAAATCTCTAAATATTTTTGTGCTAATCTCTTTTCTTCCTTTGTAATATCATAACCTATCTCTTTAATTTTATCATTAAATGGTTCTCTTGGTAACTTATTACTATTCTCAAGAATTCTATTAGCCCATTCTTTAGCAGGCTCTGAAAGTCCTAAAAACTCTACATTTTCGTTTATCTTAGCTATTTTAGGTACTTCATCCGAAGCCAAGCAATACAAATTAGAACATTGTGCCTCTATTAAACACATTCCCAAACCTTCATACAAACTTGGAAAAACGAAAGCATCAAATGCTTGGTAAAATTTATTTACTTCTTTTCTTTGTCCCAAAAATATTACTTTGTTTTCTAATTTTAATTCTTTTACTTTTTCTTGTATCTCTCTTTCTTTTTTTCCTTGCCCAACAAGAAGTAATATGCTGTTTTCCTTTTGTTTTTGCAATTCTTTAAAAATATCAATTAAAAAGTTATGATTTTTTTGTTCTCCAAATCTTCCAATATGTCCTACAGCCATTGTATCTTCTTTCAAGTTTAATTCTTTTCTTACTTCTTTTCTTATTGCTTCATTAAATTTAAATCTATTTATATCAATTGCATTATTTATTAAATACACATTACCTTTGTTGTATTCTTTATCTCCAAAAAGCCATCTTCCTGCAAACTCTGAGCAACACATATAATGAGTCGCAAAAACTTTTGAAAATGGCCTTAAGCCTTGCTTTATTAAATTTTTCTTTTTTTCTTTTGGATTAGTTGTACTATGTGAATGTGCAATACGTACTGGTACCCTCGCACATTTAGCAGTAAATAAACTAAGTACTGATAAAGTATTAATATGTGAATGTACTATTTTATAGTTTCCTTGTTTTAAGATTTTTTTCAATTCTTTATGATACTGAACTATTTTTTGATAAGGCGGAATAAGTATAACTTTTCCGCCTAAAGCCTCTATTTCTTGGTAAGGAATTTTTATAGAGTCACTATCACATATAAAATCAAATTGTATCTTATTTCTATCTATATGTTGGTAATAATTCATAACAACGGATTCTACTCCGCCACCAACCCACTTTCCTATTATTTGAGCAATTCTTATTGGTTCTTTTCTAGTTTCCATAAGTTATAACCTTTCTTAAAAATAATACACAGAAAAAGGGCTATTTTTACTTTCCCTTTTTTCTTGGCAAACTAAATAGCCCCTTCTTTCTTTATTACTTTTTCAATTGTTTTGCCGATAATTTTCATATCATTTTTTAATGCTCTATTATTATAATAATTCATGTCCATTTCTAGTCTATCTACAAAAGACACTTCACTTCTACCACTTATTTGCCATAGTCCTGTAAGTCCTGGTCTTAAAGAAGTTATACTTTTAAAATATCCGTTCATTTCTTCTTTTTCTTGTGGTAAGTATGGTCTTGGTCCTACTAAAGTCATTTCCCCTTTTAGTATGTTAATAAATTGAGGGAACTCGTCTAGGCTTGTCTTTCTTAAAAGTTTTCCTACTTTTGTTATTCTTGGATCTTTTCCTAGTTTTTTATATTTTTTGTATTCTTGTTTTAATTCTTCATTTTCGCTTATGTACTCTTCTAGTTTCTTTTCAGCTCCTACTACCATGGAACGATATTTATACATTTTAAATAACTTCCCATTTTCTCCAATTCTTGTTTGTGTATAAAACACTGGACCTCTATCTCCTATTGCCCTTTCCATTACATAAATAATTGCTGTTAATGGTGCCAGTAATACTATTCCTATCATTGCAGCTATTATATCAATTACCCTTTTAGTTATTGTTTCTAACTTTAAAAGAGATTTTTTTCTGTCTTCTAATATTTTTTCTGCAAATATTTCTGTTTCAATACTATTAAAGGTTGGCATAATTAAATTATTTTTTATATTCATAATACCCTCCATACTTTTCCATAATTTCCATTTATAATTTTATCATATTTACATAATAATGTCAACCATTTTCTTGTCTTATGTTGTCTTTTTATGTTTATTTGTCTATTCGCCATATCCTGTCTTTTGTATAATCGCATCACTAATTGTCTTAACTGTAGGTGACACCTGATAATCGTCCTTTTGGAATACTTGTCTATGTAATTCCTGCACATTACTTTCTAACGTTACTGGTACTCCGATACCATCTATCCAAAGTAATTCCTTTTGTTTCATAAGGCCAACCAATACTATTCGTAATCTTAAAACTTGTTACGCTTGGTAATAAACCAAACACATCTCCAGCTGTTATGTTGGTATATACTTTAGGTAAAATAAAATCAATAAAACTATTAATTTCACTTATATTTTTTGTCTTTAACTTCTCTGCCATTGCTTGTATTACAGTTCTCATTCTTTCTGCTCTTTTATAATCTCCGACCTTCTGTGTAACGTATTCTTGAATAGGCTACTGCTTGTACACCATTTAAAGTTTGTTTTCCGGTAGAAGCTACTTTTTCATTTGTTTTGTTAGTTACTTTTGCTGTTTCATTAATGTAATTATTTAAATATTTAAGTTCTTCGCCGTGATTCTATGTCAATTGTTATTCCACCTAATTTATCAACAGCTTCTGCTACAACATCGAAGTTTACGGTTACAAATTCTTTAATGTTTAAATCAAAATTGGTATTTAATGTACTAATGGCTAAAGGTGCTGACCCATAAGAGTAAGCATGTGTTATTTTGTCTAAACCATGACCTTCTATTTGCACATAAGTATCTCGATAAACAGATACTAATTTTACTTCCTTTGTTTTGTTATTCAGACTAGCAATAATAATGCAGTCGCTTCGGTTTCCTTTATCTAAGTTATCGTCTCTACTATCTACTCCAAATATGGCAATGTTTCTATAGTCTATCAAGTCTGCTTCTACTTTTGTGGATACTTTTAATTCTTCTTCTTTTATGTCGATACGTTGTATTTTATTTAATTTATCTTGAATAAACCAATATGTTCCTCCTACTATTGCCATAAGTAATGTTATTAGTAGTAAGACTACGATCCCAAAAATCTTTAGGCCTTTTTTCTTTTTCATTCTTTTACCTCTTGATTTCTATATGTTTTACATCTTGTCTGGCATTTCCATGCCTAGTAAATTAGCACCAGTTTTTAATACGCTACCTACTATGTTACTTAAGTACAATCTAGCATTTTGTAATTCTTTATCTTCTGTCATAATTTTATTTTCGTTATAAAAAATACTAAAAGC
>CAMSQT010000114.1 GCA_947062645.1 uncultured Clostridium sp.
GATGAGGCATTGTGACTGGAGTTCAGACGTGTGCTCTTCCGATCTGAAAGAAATAGCAGAACAAAAGGGATGTAATTTAATAGAAACAAAAAAAGAAGAAGAAATAAAGAGACAGTTACAAGCCAATAGAACTAAAAAAAATAGCAATCAAGAAGGTGGTTATTGGGTTTGTGGAACGAATATAGAAGCTACCAAGCATGGCGTTACAATACAGTTAAACAATGAACAAATAGATGGTATTATATTAGCATCAGATGGTTTTGAATATGATTTACTGGGATTAGGAGCAAAAGAAGTGTATAAACTAATTTATGATAAGGGAGCTGATTTTGTTGTTAGAAAACTTAGAGATATAGAAGAAAGGGATAAAGGATGTAACAAATGGCCAAGATTTAAAAAAAGTGATGATATAAGTTTAGTAGTTTGGGATAATAGGCAACGTGAATTAAATGAACCAGAAATGAAAATAGAAGATATACAAGCAATAAAATAATTTTATTAAAAAAACCGTAGGTAACCTACGGTTTTTTGCTTTATATAAGGATTAACGTTTACTGAATTGTGGAGCTTTTCTAGCCTTTTTAAGACCATATTTCTTTCTTTCCTTCATACGAGAATCTCTTGTTAAGAAACCATTTTGTTTTAAAGCTGGTCTGTATTCACTATTTGCTTCATTTAAAGCTCTAGCAATACCATGACGAATAGCACCTGCTTGCCCTGTGAAACCGCCACCTTTAACAGTTGCGATAACATCATATTTACTAGTGGTATTAGTAACGGTTAAAGGTTGTCTTGCGATAACTTTTAAAGTTTCTAATCCAAAAAATTCGTCAATATCTTTTCCATTGATTGTTATTTTTCCAGTACCTTCTACTAATCTAACTCTTGAAATAGAGCTTTTTCTTCTACCAGTACCGTAAAAAACGATATTATTTTTAGCCATTTTATTTTACCTCCCATATTTCTGGTTTTTGTGCTTGATTTTCATGTTCTGCTCCAGCATATACTCTTAATTTTTTAGCTTGAGCTCTTCCTAAAGAGTTATGAGGTAACATTCCTTTAACAGCTAAAGTCATTGCTTTTTCAGGATTTTTTTCAAGCATTACTTTGGCAGGAACTTCTTTCATTCCTCCAATATAACCGGAATGATGTCTATAAATTTTTTGATTTATTTTGTTTCCTGTTAAGATTACATCTTTACAATTTAATATAATAACATGATCACCTGTATCAATATTAGGTGTGTATGTTGGTTTGTGTTTTCCTCTTAATAATTTAGCGGCTTCTGTAGCAACTCTACCTAATGGTTTGTTAGTAGCATCGATAATATACCATTTGCTTTGAACTTCGCCACGTTTTGCACTATATGTAGTATTATTCATAGTAACAATACCCTCCTATTTCTTTTTTTCTTGACTTTTAAAACAATATAAAACTACCGGGGAGAAGTTTTATATATGCTTTTATTAAACGAAAATATTATATTACAAAAGGATTGCTTTGTCAAGGGATTTTAAAAATTTTTGCTTTTGTAAAATTATGGAAAAAGTATTGACAAGGTTATAAATTTATAATATAATAGGCAAAATTAAAGTTCAGAGAGAATTTAAAGTCTATAAAAATATCCAATTTAACAAGAAAATAAACAAAAAGTGAAGAAAAAGTGAGGAATAAAGGAATTAACAAACGTTTTACCTACAAATAAAAATTGACATTAAAATAAAAATAAAATATAATTATGAAAGATAAATTGCCAAAAGAAGAAATAAAAAAATTATTAGGAAAATTAGAAAGAGAGGGAAAAGATATGGTAATGGAAGTATTACAAAAAGAAAGTGAAAGACAAAGAAAAATAGGAGAAAGAAAAGGACGAAGAGAAGGACGATTAGAAGGAAAACTAGAAGGAAAATTAGAGGCAAAATTAGACATTTTCAAAAATATGTTAAAAAGAAATATGAAAGTTGATCAAATACAAGAAATAACAGGAATAACAAATGAAGAATTAGAAAAAATACAAAACATATTAGCAAAAGCATGATTTTTTTCTCCACTCCCAAAAACATTCCAAAGTATTTCCTAATTTTACTAAAAATGGGAGAATTTTAAAAACTTGACAAATTTTTTCTTTAGGGATATAATATATAGAGCGTGCAAAATGAAGAAAACAATATGAAATCTAAATAAGGAGTAGGAAAAATGAAAAGTAAAATGAATATAAAAAGCATTGTAATGATGGCAACCGTAGGGATTATCAGTTTGTTTTTTATAAACATGAGTTTAGCTGCCAATACCGGAAAAGTAAGGGTAGAAACAGCAAACCTTAGGGAAACAGCAGAAGAAAGTGCCAAAATCCTAGAACAGTTATCAGAAGGTGACAAAGTAGAAATAATCCAAAAAACAGGAAATTGGTATCAAGTAAAAGCAAAACAAATCACAGGATATGTAAGACAAGATTTAATCACAGTAAGTGGAGAAATAGCAAAAAATAATACAACTGAAACAAACCAAGTAGCACAAAATGAAGTAAAAACAGAAGTGGTAGAAGAACCAAAAACAGAAGAAGTAACACAAAACAATGAGGTAAACAACAATCAAGCAGAACAAAAAACAGAAACAGAAGAAAAAGACTTAAATTTAGGAAAACAAAAAGTAACCGAAAATACCAAACTAAAAATAGTACCAGTAATTAATGCAACTGACATTATCGAAGTAAAAAAAGAAGAAGAAGTAAATGTAGTCGAAATCGTAAATGGATGGGCTTGTGTAGAAACACAGACTACAAAAGGTTGGATAAGAAAAGAAAAATTAGCAAAACAAGAAGAAAAAGTAGAACAAGAACAACAAGAGCAACAGCCACCAGTAGTAGAACAACCAAAAGTAGTAAGCAAAACTTTATATGTAAATTCAGCTAGTATCAATGTAAGAAAAGCAGCCAATAAATCAGCAGAAGTAGTAACAAGCCTATCTGTTAACACAGCAGTAGAAGTACTAGAAGAAGCAAACGGATGGAGTAAAGTTAAAGTAAATGGAGAAGAAGGATACATCTTAAGCACTTTACTATCAAGCAAAAAACAAGAAACATCAAGATCTAGTTCTATGCCAAGAACATCTAATAGTAGTAGCACATCAACAGCATCTGGAAGTGGTTCAAGTGTTGTAGGATATGCAAAACAATTTATTGGAACCAAATACACTTATGGAGGAACATCTCCTTCAACAGGATTTGACTGTTCAGGATTCACCTCTTATGTGTACAGAAACTTTGGTGTCAGCTTACCACGTACATCAGGAGGGCAAGCAGGAGCAGGCGTAGCAGTAAGTAGAAGTAACTTAGTAGCAGGAGACCTAATTATTTACAGCGGGCATGTAGCTATTTATGTAGGTGGAGGGCAAGTAATTCATGCACCAAGACCTGGAAAATCAGTATGCATTGTGCCAATTAACCAAGCAGCAAGTAACTATTTAGGAGCAAGAAGAGTATTATAATAAAAAGCAATTAAAAAGGAGGACTATGAAAAAACGACCAATTTTAATTGCTACAATAGGATATATAATAGGTATTTTATGGGGACTATACTTTAAAACTAGTATAGTCCTTTGTTATATCCTAATAATAGCAATTTTTAATATCATAAAACGGCGGAGTCAAAACAAATCAAAAATCAAAATTTAAATTACTATCTTTTCACAGATACAGTCGATATTTAAAATTAATAGTGGATAAAAAATCGATTGTTATTCTTATGATTATTTCTATTATTTCCAATACAATCGTATTACAGAAAAAGCAAAATTATGAAAATACATATCAGGATGGGCAAAATATCAAAGAAACAGCAATTGTTATTAGCAATAACCTTCGGAAAACAATATTACAATCTATACCAGGTAAAATTATTAGGAAAAAAGCATTTCAATCTTATGATTCAAGTAAGTAAAAAAGAAGAACTAGCATATGGAGATAAAATAGAATTACAAGGACAATATCAAAAGCCAAACAAAAGAAGAAATTATGGTGGTTATGACGAGGAAGGTTATCTAAAAACTTTAAAAGTAGTAGGAAGAGTAAAGGCTAAAAAGATAAAAGTATTGGCAAAAAAACAGATTAATCCTATTTTACAATTAGCAAATGTCCAGAAATTAAAAATAGAGCAAAAAATAGAAAAGAATTTTGAAGAAGAAAAAGCAAATTTACTAAAAGGAATATTATTAGGAGAAACCAGAGGAATACAAGAAGAATTGAAAGAAAAATTTCAAACTGCTAATATATCACATATTTTAGCAATTTCTGGTATGCACATTAGTTATTTAATGATAGGAATGAAAATTTTATTTCAAAAATTAATGGGAAAAAAGAAAAGCC
>CAMSQT010000115.1 GCA_947062645.1 uncultured Clostridium sp.
TACACTCGATCCAACACTCTTTCCCTACACGACGCTCTTCCGATCTACCATTCGGGTTAACCAAAAAAATTCGTCCTGTTAACCGTTTGGACTTTGACACCTCTCGGCTTAGTTATTTTTGCCAAATGTGAATATGTACACGAAAGCTTTATTAGGCAAATGACAAATAAAACCTTCAAAAAAGAATATTTGTGCTTAGCTACACGGACACGTAAGCCCAAAAACAGGAGTCATTTCCAAGCCAATTGCAAGAAAATCTGGCAGTATTATTGAACGCTGTATTAATGAAAATGGGCAAGATGCTATTACTTATTATGAAGTCCTTCAAGAATGGAATGACTTTAGTTTGGTAAAATGCCAATTAGGAACTGGTCGCACCCATCAAATTCGTGTTCACCTAGCTTCTATTCGGGTCTCCCTTGCTTCGGTGACACTTTATATGGCAAACCTTCTTCTTTAATTGATAGGCAAGCTTTGCATAGTTCTAAAATCCAATGTATTCATCCTATCTCTAAAAAAAGCTTAACCTTTGAAAGTAATTTGCCAAGAGACATGAAAATGATTTTGGGGACGGAGGAAAAAATCATGACCAAAAACAGGAAAGGGAGCAATTAAGAAACGTCCCCAATTGCTCCTAATATTTCACTTTTGCTTCTTACTCCCACAAAAGTAGTTTCTACTTTTCCTTCTTTTATAATCATAATGGTTGGTATACTCATAACACCATATTCCATTGCTAAATCTTGATTTTCGTCAATATTTATTTTCCCAACTTTTATGATATCCTCTTTTTCTTTGGCTATTTCGTCTATAACAGGTGACATCATTTGACATGGTCCACACCAATCTGCATAAAAGTCAATTAAGACTGGTTTTTTAGATTTTTGCACCTCTTCTTCAAAATTCTCTTTACTAATTTTTAGAACACTCATTTTTTCTTCCTCCTCTTTCTTATTTTTTTATAGAACAAGTTGTGGATTTTCTTATGTACTTAATCGCTTCCATTCCTGCTTTTGTCCCTTCATATACTGCCTTTGATATTTGAAGCAAACCGTCCGTGTACAATCGCCACAAGCATAAATTCCTTTTATATTGGTTTGCATGTCTTCATTTACGATTATTTTTTCTTTTCCTATCTCACTTTTTCCGTGTGAGAATCCCTAATTTCTTAGCAAATTCTACACTTCCGAGCAACACCGTGTGGCTATAAATATGCCATCTAATGGCATAGCTTCTCCATCTTCAAATTTTACTTTTTCTACTTTTTTATCACCATCAATTGCTTCTATTTTTCTAGTATTAATTTCTATATTTCCACTATCTGTCCTCACTTCAGGTGCTTTTTCGCCATTGGTTAAGATTGTTATTTTTCTAGCTAAATTGATTAATTCATTTACTTCTGCTACGGCATAGTTTCCGCTTCCTATAACTGCAATTTCTTTATTTTTGTAGAAAAAACCATCACATACTGCACAATAGCTAATGCCTCGTCCTTCAAAAGCCTCTAGATTTTGGATTGTTGGCTTGTCTTTCTTATTACCAGTTGCTAGTATTACACATCTTGCTTGATAGCTATCTTCTATGGTTTTTATAGAAAAACCATTTTCTGTCCTGCCGTATATTAATAACTTCTTGTTTTTTTACTTCTACTCCTATGTTTTTAGCTTGCATTACGCCTGCTTCATATAATTGTTTTCCACTAATTCCATTTTCAAAGCCATAATAGTTTTCTATTTTGTTAGTCTTTCCTAAGGCTCCTTCTTCTTTGTATAAAATTAATGTTTTTAAATTAGCTCTTCCGTGTATATAAACTTGCTGATATTCCTGCTGGTCCTGCTCCTATTATTACCACATCATACATCTAATAATCCTCCTAAAGTCCTATCTCTTCTAAGGACTGTCCCCTTATCCCCAAGGTAGGGATTTAAGGAACGTCCCCTAATCCCTATCCCTATTTTTTCACATTATAGCATATATTATTCCTTTTTACAATGAATAATATGGATATTGATTATTATTATTTGGCCTAGCACCATAAATGCCAGTTGTTGAGATGGTGATAAATTTGATAGAATAGATATCACAATAAACTAAACTATCATTTTCAAAAGAACGTAATAAAATATAACTTGCACCTACATCTTGTAAAATTCCTATTCTGTCTACTAAGTTGTTGGTTCCAATTAAAAATTCTACTCTCATTAGTTTTCCTATTTGCTCTCTTAAAAAAGCGGGGGTGTAAATTGGATTGGTTAAAATCTCTGGTGAATTTTGGTTGATGTCCACTTGTCTTGTTTCGTTTTTGTTTTCCATAATGGTTTCCTCCTATTTAAAATAAAAATTATGTGTCAGCATATTTGCTAGTTGGCCTATAAAAGCAATGCTCTCCTAATCTGGTGTGAAAAGTACCTGAACCATTGCTTGGGAAGGTTTGACTGCAATTTGGTCTAAAGGGGTTAAGATACCACAAGCAATCTCCTATTTCGTTTAATCGATTTCCTGAAATTGCCCAATCAGCAATATAGTAATGTTCTTCTGTTGGTGTCATGTTATAGATGTTTTGTGGGTTGTAACTATTTCTTATCGTTTCTCTGGCACAATCATATTGTCCTTGTTGAAATATAATGTTTCTTATGCTTCCCCCTTGCGAAACTCTTGCATATTCCCCATTTGGTGCATTTACTCGATTCATGGTGACAGAAGCAACTGCTTTCATGCCATTGTCTCCTTCTCCTCCTGCTTCACATTGTATAATTCTTGCTAATAATTCTCGATCTGAATAGGCCATGAAAAATCCCTCCTCTTTCTATTATATTATTGACCTATTGTAATTAGTTCCCTTTTTCAAAAATATATGTTATACTAATTTTAGGTGATAAATTTGAAACTACTTTTTACCAACACAACCCAATACACAAAAGCTGTATACAATGAATTCTTAGGCTTTCACAGCCATAGGTACCATTTTACCTATGTCGCTTACACAGTAGCGGTTACTGCCTTTATTTTATTGGCTCTAGTTTTACAAATAAAATACCATAACCTATCCATTGCCATCTTGTTATGCTGTGGCTTAACAGGTTTTATTCTTTGGCGTTATTTTCGCCCTATTTCTACCGTAAAAAAAGAATATGAAAGCGAAAAAATTAGGCAAGAACAGAAATTTACTTTTAAGTTTTACCAAAAATATTTTACAATTGAAGACAATAAACAATATTCTAATTTCAAATATTACCGCTTATACAAAGCCTTTGAAACTTCTTCCTTTTTCTACCTTTATATTGATAAAACTCATGCTTTTTTAATTAGTAAGGCTTGTTTTAAGAAAAATAACCCAGAGGAATTTTCGAAATTTATTAAGAAAAAATGTTGGTGGTGTTATAAATATGTTAAAAGAAAGCTTACCTAAGTTGATTTTAAGGTAAGTTTTCTTTTTTATAATTTTTTACAAACAAACATTTGACTTTTTGGTTTTTTGTGGTATAATAAGTACAAACATACGTTTTAAAAGGAATGGAAACAAAAATGGATTTATTAGAAAAATTAAAAATCTTAGCAGACTCTGCCAAATACGATGCCTCCTGTAGTTCTAGTGGAAGCAATCGAAAAAATACGGCAAATGGAATTGGAAATGGTAGCCTTGCAGGTATCTGTCACAGTTGGGGTGCCGATGGAAGGTGTATTTCTTTATTAAAAATTCTATTTAGCAACGCTTGCATCTATGATTGTAAATACTGTATCAATCGTGCCACCAACTCTGTTAAAAGAGCCACCTTTACCCCACAAGAAGTAGCCGATTTAACCATCAATTTTTATAAGCGAAATTACATTGAAGGACTTTTCTTAAGTTCAGCTGTTATCAAATCTCCTGACTACACCATGGAGCAACTAATAAGAACCGTAACCATTTTAAGAAATGAATATCATTTTAATGGTTACATTCATTGTAAAAGCATTCCTCGGTTGTAGCCAAGAATTAATCGATAAACTAGGAATTTTAGTAGATAGGCTTAGCATCAACATTGAATTACCCTCTAATGATAGTTTAAAATTACTAGCACCACAAAAGCACAAAGATGGCATTTTAATGCCAATGACCTATATCTCCAATGGAATCAAACAAAATAAACTAGAAAAAAGCAAATTCAAACCAAGCTTTGTACCAGCACGGACAAACAACCCAGCTTATGGTAGGAGCAACACCAGAAAGTGATTTGAAAATTTTAAAATTAACAGAAGGTTTATACCAAAAATTAAATTTAAAGCGAGTTTACTACTCTGCCTACATTAGTGTAAATAATGATAAAAACTTACCTAAGATCGGAAGAGCGTCGTGTAGGGAAAGA
>CAMSQT010000116.1 GCA_947062645.1 uncultured Clostridium sp.
GAGATGAGGCATTGTGACTGGAGTTCAGACGTGTGCTCTTCCGATCTATGTCTAAAAAATGTAGTAACAATCTGGTTCTTTCTACATGTCTTAAAAATTGAATCCCAAGTCCTACACCTTCACTTGCCCCTTCTATAATTCCCGGAATATCTGCTATCACAAAACCATCACCATTTTTTGTTTTTACCACTCCTAAGTTTGGCTCTAATGTAGTAAAATGATAATTGGCAATTTTAGGTTTGGCATCTGTTACACTTTTTAAAAAGGTAGATTTTCCTACATTTGGGAAACCTAATAATCCGTACATCAGCAAGTAATTTTAATTCTAGAATAATTTCTTTTTCGTCTCCTTTTTCGCCATCTTCTGCAAATTGTGGTGCTTGTCTGGTTGCCGTTTTAAAATGGGAATTTCCCCTTCCTCCACGACCACCTTTTAAAATAAGTTCTGTTTGATTTGGTGTTGATAAATCGGCCACTACTTTTCCTGTTTGGACGTCTTTTATTACAGTTCCTATTGGCACTTTAATATATAAGTCTTCTCCATATTTTCCATTACAATGACTACCACTTCCGTTTCCACCATTGGTAGCTTTAAATTTTTTGTTGTAGCGAAAGTCAATCAAAGTATTTTTATCTTTATCTACTTGAAAGTAGATACTTCCGCCATTTCCGCCATCTCCTCCATCTGGTCCGGCCTGCTGCTACATATTTTTCTCTACGGAAAGTTACGGCTCCGGTTTCCTCCGTCTCCTGATTTTATAATTATTTTTGTGTAATCTGTAAACATCTCTTTCTCCTTTTGATGTTTTTTGACCTAAGTCCCCAAAAACATCACTCAAAATAATTTAATTTCATAGCCTCTTTTACTGTTTTCATAGTTTGCTTAGCTACTTCTTGTGCCTTTTTCGTTCCTTCGATTAAGATTTTATCTACTTCTTCTGGATGTGCTTCATAGTAATCTCTTTTTTCACGAATTGGTCGTAATTCTTCTATAATATTTTTAGCAAGTTGTTTTTTACATGCTACACAACCTCGTTTTCCGGCTTTGCATTCTTCACATACTGTTTTTACTTCTTCTTTGCTACTAAACAAATTGTGATAATATGCTACCATACATATATCAGGGTTTCCTAAATCGTCTTTTTTTATACGGTTTGGATCGGTTACAGCACTCATTACTTTTTTGGTGATTTCTTCTTCCGTATCTCCTAGATAAATAGCATTTCCTAAAGATTTGCCCATTTTTTCGTTTCCGTCTAACCCTTTTATTCTTTTTCCACTTGATAATACTGCTTCTGGTTCGGTTAATACTTCGCCATAAATACTATTAAATTTTCTTACGATTTCTCTTGCTTGCTCGATTAATGGTAATTGGTCTTCTCCTACTGGTATGTATTTTCCTTGGAATGCTGTTATGTCTGCTGCCTGACTTACTGGATATCCTAAGAAACCATAGGTTACGCTTTCTCCAAAGATTTCTTTTTTTTGTGCAATTTCGGTTTTTACAGTTGGATTTCTTTCTAACCTAGCAATGGTTACTAGATTTGAATAAAATACGGTTAATTCTGCTACTTCTGGTATCATAGATTGTACATAAATTGTGGTTTTTTCAGGGTCAATTCCAACGGATAAATAGTCTATTGCTACTTCTCTTACATTTTTTCTTACCTTTTCTGGGTTATTAAAGTTATCAGTTAATGCTTGCACGTCTGCAATTAATATATATGGATCATATTCTCCACTGTTTTGTAACTCTACTCTTTTTTGCAAAGAACCAAAGTAATGCCCAATGTGTAGTTTCCCGGTTGGTCTATCTCCTGTTAAGATTCTTTTTTTCTCCATTTTTGTCCTCTCCTTATTCTTTTTAGATGTTTTCTTTGTTTTCTATTGTATCATGTTTTTTTGCTTTTGTATATAAGTATGCTATTAAAAAAGTTGATATAGCAAAATATATCAACTCACCTTTTCGTATTCATATTCTAATTTAGATATTCTGTATTCATGTTCTTTGAGGTCTATCTTTATTTCTTTTATGTCTTGTAGCATTTGTGTTTGTATTCCTAATGCTTTATCAATTTTTGCTTCTAGCCTATTGTCCTTTCTTTCTTGCAAAATTGTAATTTGGTTTAGTTCTTGTGCTATTTCCTTGCTTTGTTGGTCAATTTTATTGTTCATTTCTTGTCGTAATTCTGTCTTGGTTTCTTCTAGTTTTCTGTCCATTTCTTTACATATTTCTTGTTTCATGTTTTGCATTTGCTCATGTAGTTCTTGTTTCATGTTTTGCATTTGCTCATGCAATTCAGTTTTTGTGCTTTGCACTTCTTCTAAAATGGTTTGTAAAATTTTTTCCATTTCTTCACCTCCATTTTAAGAAGATTATATATTAAATATTTTTATTTGTCAATCCTATACGTAAATTTTTATCAAAATGTTAAATCGTGTTTTTCACATAAACCCTTAAATTACAAATTCTTCTTCTTTTTCTTCTACATCTTTATGCATGTCCATAGCTTTTATAATTGGATTATTATTTTGTTGACCTACTGTATTATTTTTCATTCTTATTTCTCTTACCTTTTTGGCTATTGGTTTTAATACTTCTAATCTTTTTTGGTTCTGGTTTATATCTTTTTGTAAATAGTGCATTTCTTCTTCATTACATTTTATCCACTTAACCCATTTCATAGTTTCTTCATCTTTGTCTATAGCATTTTTTGCTCTTTCTATCCCTGTTCGAAGCCATAAATCATAGTAGCCTTTTCTATCCTCTTTTTCTGCGCTTTCCAAATAACATAAAATGTCAATTACTTCTTCTGTCCAATTTCTCATAATAAAATCTTGTTTATCAAAAAGAGAGTCTTCTGGATAATGTGAATATCTTTTTACCCATTGTCTTGAAAAATCTACCCAATTATCTTTAATTTGCATATTACCTTCTTGCAATTTTCTATTCTTTACTATTTCTAATTCTTTTGCTAATCCTTTTTTTATCTTTTCTGTTTCTTTTTTATTATAATCAATTATTACATTGTAACTATGCATTCTTACAAATCTATGATATTGAAGCATAAGTTCTTGTGCTCGTTCCATAGCTTCTTCTAACATCACTTCTCCTGTTGGCAATTCTTGATTTGCTTTACTATATTTTTCTTCTACATTTATATAGGAAAAAAATATAAATGCTTCTAATAATTCTTGTTCTCCCTGTTCATCAATTCCATAGCCAAAAAATTCATTATAAGTTCCATAAGTATCTTTATCTAATTTATACATTCCAATTCAACTTCCCTTTCTTGTTATTGTATCTTATGATTCTTCTGCATAATATTTTTTTGTTTACACCTCTTTTTTCTTTTTAAAAACAATTAGTTTACTAAAAAAATAATTCATAATAACAACCATAATCTGTGTTACAATCTTAGAAAAAATATCATTGATATGAAGCACTTTTACCATAACCGCAAAAGTTCCTACATCACATAAAGCACCTGACACAATACGGGCTACAAAAAATGATATCATTTCTTTAAAAAAAGTTTTCAGGTTTTCGGTTTTACTTTCAAATACAAATAACTTATTTGTGATATAAGCAAATAAAACAGAGCAAAACCAGGATAAGCCACTACTAATAACTTCTTCTACGCCTAATAGTCTTGCAAATATAAAGTAGGATACAAAGTTAACAACAGTAGCTAGTCCTCCAAATACTAAGTAGTTAATAACTTCTTTGTATTTTAAATATAGTTCTTTTATTTTTATTAACATCTTATTCATATAATTCTCCTAGTGGTCTTTCTTCGTTAATACGTTTAACAGCTTCTGCAAATAATGGTGCAATTGATAACACCGTTAAATTATCAACTCTTTTTTCTTCTGGAACAGGTACTGTATTGGTTACTACCATTTCTTTGATGCCAGAATTTTTGATTCTTTCAATTGCTGGTCCTGATAAAATCCCATGAGTTCCTCCTGCATAGATGTTTTTTGCTCCAAATTTTTGTAATACTTTTACGGTTTCCATCATAGAACCTGCTGTTGCAATTTCGTCGTCAAAAATGATGGCATTTTTGTCTTTTACATCTCCTATTATGGTCCCCGCAATGGCTCTATCGTCGTTGGCATCTCTTCTTTTATCTACTAATGCAATTGGGCAATTAAAGAATTGTGAATATTTATAAGCTTTTTTAGAACTTCCTGCATCAGTTGCTACGATTACCATGTCTTCTAAGTTCTTTTGCTTAAAGTAGTCTTCAGATCGGAAGAGCGTCGTGTAGGGAAAGAGTGTTGGATCGAGTGT
>CAMSQT010000117.1 GCA_947062645.1 uncultured Clostridium sp.
GCTATTTTGTTTTGCCATTTTGGTGACACCAATGGATAGCATAATGGTTACAATGGCTGGCAATCCTTCTGGAATGGCTGCTACTGCTAATCCTACAGAGGTCATGAACATTTCAATAGGATCAATATTTTTGATTAATCCTATGACAAAAATGATAAAGCAAATTGCCAAACATACCATTCCTAATATTTTTCCAACTTGTCCTAATTTTTTCTGGATAGGCGTTTGAGGGGCTTGGTCTTGAATTATCATATTGGCTATTTTCCCTACCTTGGTATCCATTCCTGTTTGGGTTACTATGGCTTTTCCATGTCCATTTACAACAATACTTGCCATAAACACCATATTATTCATGTCTCCGAAGTGCAATGTTTGGTTTACAAATTTTATTAGCGTCTTTTAATACAGGTTCTGTTTCCCCTGTCAAACTTGCTTCTTCTATTTTTAAATTAAAGCTTTCTATGATTCTACTGTCTGCTGGCACATAGTTTCCAGCTTCTAATGTAATGATATCCCCTGGAACTAATTCTTCTGCTTTTATTTCATTTGTTACACCATCTCTTGTTACTTTTGCTCTTGGTGGCGTCATTTCTTGCAATGCTTCTATGGACTTTTCTGCCTTTGCTTCTTGTATTACTCCCATAATAGCATTTAGAACTACGATAGCTATTATAATAATGGAATCTATATAGTCATTTTCTCCTTGGCATTTTGATACAACTGCTGAAATAATAGATGCTAGTATTAAAATGATAATCATAAAGTCATTAAACTGTTTTACAAATCTTATTAATAAACTTTCTTTGGGCTTGTCTTCTAGTTTGTTCTTTCCATACTTTTGCTGTCTTATCTTTACTTCTTCTTGGTTTAATCCATGTCTAAAATCTGTTCCTAATTTTTTTAGGACTTCTTCTTTTCTAAGTGTTTCCCACATATTTTCTCTCTCCTTTGGGGATTGAGGGACGTTCCTTAAATCCCTACTTTGGGGATGGGGGGACACTCCTTTATTCTACTATTTTCAAGGAGTGTCCCTTTGTCCCTATTATGGGGATTTAAGGAACGTCCCTCAATCCCTTTTTTCTAATTCTATGTGGCTTGTACTTTTTTTATGACATTTTTATTTTAATTTTTAAGGTTTTATAAAATATGAACAAATTCCTTTTTTCGACATATTATACTTTGAGGAGGTGTTTTAATTATGTTATTTAGCTCGCTAGTTTTAGCACTTTCGAGTAGTATAGATGCTTTAGGAATTGGTATTACATATGGAATAAAAAATACTAAAATTTCTTTTTTGGCTAAAGTTATATTATTTGTTATTTCCATTTCAATTTCTGTTTTGTCAATTTGGTTTGGTAATTTTATTAGAAATGTTCTTCCTGATTCTATTACTAAACTTTTTGGAAATTTGATTTTAATTGGCATGGGATTTTTTGTGGTTATTCAGGCAATGAATCAAGATAAATTGAATTTCGACTTAGATTATTCGAATTCTATTGATACAAAAGAGGCTTTTTTACTAGGTTTTGCTCTTTCGTTAGATTGTTTTTGTATTGGCTCTTGTGGTAGTGCTATTGGAATGAGTTCTTTTTGGTTTCCTTTGTTTATTTCTGTTTTCCAATTTACTTTCTTAAGTATTGGAAATGTTCTTGGTAAAAGGTTACAGCATTTAGTTAATTTACCTAATTGTGTATGGTCTATTGTTTCTGGTGGTTTGCTTGTTTTGATTGGTTTTGTACGCTTTATTTCTTTTTAAAATAAAATAGAGAATATTTGCCACTTTTTTGGTCTATATTCTCTATCTGTTTTATCTTCTTGATTACATCAGTCTATGTTGGGAATTATATTTATAATGATATTTTATCATTGCAACTCTATTGTTTTTTACTACTAAAAATTAGAAAATAATTTATACGTTAATATGATACTAATCTATGCTAGGGAGGAAAATTTTTATGAAAGCTATACAATCAACTAAACTTTTCCAAGTAATTGGGAAAAATATTAAATATTACAGAAAATTATATGATTTAGAAAAAGGCAAAATGACACAAGAAAACCTTGCTGAACTAGCTGATGTTTCTGTTGCTCTTATTGGTAACTTAGAAAGTAACAAGGTAAATCAAGGTCTTAGCGTTTTTACTTTGTGGAAGATTAGTCAAGTTTTAGAAGTACCTATTGAGAAATTTTTTGATGGCGTTGATAAAAAATAAAAATTTGTTTAGGAAAATGTGTAGTGCTGTTGCGAGATGGTTTGGCTATCTCTAACAGTTTTTTCTTTTTTGACATTTCTTGAATTTTATGTTAATATATAGGTATGTTTTTTAGATGTCTAGTTTTTAGGTACTAGTATGTAATATCTTTTGTTACATAAGCAGGTGCAAGTCCTGTTACGTCTATTACCAGAGTTTATCTGGTAAATAAAAAAAGGAGGATTTTTATGAGAAGCATTATACTATGTAATTCGGCTGAGGAAGTTATCGTGATGATTGAACGGGATAATCCAAGCATAGATTATATCGATTTAACTGATAATTTCTTAACTGAAATCAACTCTTTCGGTTGGTTAACAAAAATGCCTATCGATAGGGAAAACCCTGATTTCCTTTATTTTAATAAGGATTATCAAATTGATTGTGCAAAATTGCTTTGGACCTATCTCCTAAAGCAACAAGAAAAAAAAGCTTCCTAACAAATCCAAAAAGGTGACTTGTAACAATCAAATGTTACAAGTCACCCTTTCTTTTAAAATGCATCATAAATCTGTCCCAAACTAGAGATTACATTGAAGCTAACTTCATAGAAAGTAATTTAGAAATACCGTTTTCTTCCATGGTTACACCATATACGGTATCAGCTGCCTCCATTGTTCCTTTTCTATGAGTGATTACTAAAAATTGTGTGTTTTTTGAGAATTTTTTTAGGTATTCTGCAAATCGATATACATTAACATCGTCTAAGGCTGCTTCGATTTCATCTAACACGCAAAATGGTGCTGGATTTATTTTTAGGATAGCAAATAGTAATGCTATTGCTGTAAAGGCTTTTTCTCCCCCTGACAGTAACATCATGTTTTGTAGTTTTTTTCCTGGTGGTTGTACGTTAATATCTATACCACAATCTAAAATATTTTCTTCGTCTTCTAGTTTTAAAGAGGCATTTCCTCCACCAAATAGTTCTTTGAATACTTCTTCAAAGTTTTTATTGATAATGGCAAATTGTTTTTTGAATTGCTCTTTCATAGTCTCAGTCATTTCTGCTATTATTTTTCTTAGTTTTCCCATGGTGTCTTCTAGGTCTAGCCTTTGCTCACTCATAAAGTCATATCTTTCTTTCATAGTTTTATATTCTTCGATTGCGTCTACATTAACACTTCCTAAGTCTTTGATTTCTGCTCTTAGGGTGTTTACTTGTTTTTGGGTAGTTGCTACATTCTCTGGCTTTTTATATTCTCCTACGTTATTTGGTGTTAGTTCATATTCTTCCCACATTTTATTGATAATATTGTTGATGTCTTCTTCTAGTTTTGTTTTTTTAACATCAATTTTGATAGTTTGTGCTTTTAAGTCTTCTATTACTTTAAATTTGTTTGTAATTTCTTCTTCTTGTTTTGATAATATTTCATTTTTGTCTGCTCTTTCCTGTTTTAGTCTCTCAATTTTTTCTCCACTATTTTGTACATCTTGTTTAATATTTTCTATTTTTTCTTTGGTTTCTTCAATGGATTGTTCTAGCTCAAAATTGTCATGATTAATTTTTTCAATTTGATTTTTCTTATTTTCGATACTTTTGCTTGCATTTTCAATTTCTTGCCTAATTCTTTCTTGCATTTCCTCAATAGAACTTTCGCTTTCGTCAAAAGAAGATACTGAAATTTTTAGGTTAGTAATGTCATAATTTAAGTCATCTACATATTTTTGGTTGTCTTTATTGATTTCAGCAAATTCTGCAATAATTTTAGTTAGTTTTTCTGTTTCTTCTGTTAATTCTTCGATTTGCTTATTGGTAGTGTTTTTGATAGAATCCGCTTCTTCTATTTGTTTTTCTAAAGTTTCTTGTTCTTCTTTTAGCTTGTTTCTTCTTTCTTCGGCTTTTGCAACATTTTCGTCAATGGCTACTACTTTTTGCTTTTTTGTTGCATAGGTAATATCAATTTCTTGAAGTTCTTTTTCTAAGCTAATAGCATTTTCTAATGTGTCTTGTATCTGGTCTTCATAGTCTTGTTTTTCTTTTTCTAATTTCTCAATTTTTTCTTTTAACTCTTTTATTTCTTTTTCTAGCTTTTCAATTTCT
>CAMSQT010000118.1 GCA_947062645.1 uncultured Clostridium sp.
TCCAACACTCTTTCCCTACACGACGCTCTTCCGATCTACCTACTACAGCATCATACCATAGGGCTGATTCTACTAATTGTCGAAAGGCTGGGTGATAGGGTCCTGCTACTACTTCGCTGTTTTGGTTTTGTGGTTCGTCGATTTCTTCTGTGTTTTGCAATCCTACTCGAATGACTTCGATTTTTTTATCGGCAAACATGCGAACTAGTTCTTTACAGGTTTCTACTGCTTGTACAAGTGGTACTGGCTCATATTTTCCATTTTTGTATTCGTCTTCTAGTTTTGTGTTTTTTACGACTAATACAGGATAGATTCTTACCATTTTAGGTTTTAATTTGATTAAGGCTTTTGCGGTATTTATTTCGTCTATTCTCGTGCTTTCTGGTAATCCTACCATCATTTGATGACCTAGTTTAAAACCATTCCAACGTATCATTTTAGACGCTCTTTTGACATCAGCAAAGGTGTGTCCTCGGTTGGTTCTTTTTAAAATATAGTCATTGGCTGATTGTACGCCTAATTCGATGGTTTTTACTTTATATTTTTTTAATCTTTTTAAGGTTTCTTTATCAATACAATCTGGTCTGGTAGAAATTCGAATGGATTGAACTTTTCCTTCTTCGATATATGAATAGGCTGTTTGTAGTAATTCTTCTTGTTTATTTTCTTCGATTGCAGTAAAACTTCCTCCGTAAAATGCAATTTCTACTTCTGCTTCTTCGTTTTTTATGTTTTCTAGGTAATTATCTATTATTTTTTTTGCTTTTTCTTTGGTCATATTTTCTTTTTGCCCACTAATTGATTTTTGGTTGCAAAAGATACAATCGTTAGGACATCCTAAGTGTGGTACGAATATTGGTATAATATATTGTTTTTTCATAGATTTTTTTACCTCTTTTCTTTTTTATTTTAGATTTTCTAATGCTTTTTTTGCTGCCATCATTTCGGCTTGTTTTTTGCTTCTTCCTTCTCCTTTTGCTAGGGCTTTTTTATTGCAACTAACTTCTGCTTCAAAGCTTTTGTTATGATCTGGACCTTTTTCTTTGGTTATTTTGTATTCTATTTTGACATCTCCATTTTCTTGTAGCTTTTCTTGTAATACGGTTTTGTAGTCTTTATCTCCTACATGTTTAGTGGCCTGGTCAATATCTTCTTTTAGACTTTTTACAATAAATTTTTCAGCTTGTTCGATTCCACCATCTAAAAAGATGGCTGCAATTACTGCTTCTACACTATCGGCTAAGATAGCTGGTCGGTTTTGCCCTCCCATTTTTCTTTCTGATTTTCCTAAGTATAAGAAATCACTAAAATTATGCAATGTTGCTACTTTGTATAGACTTTTTTCACATACTACGGTTGCTCTAACTTTAGTCATTTCTCCTTCGGTTAATTGTGGGTAGTTTTGGTATAGGTATTTACTGGATATGAATTCTAAGATGCTATCTCCTAAGAATTCTAGTTTTTCATTACTTTGGATTTCGTTTTCATAAGCATAAGATGTGTGGGTTAAGGCTTGTTTTAATAGTTCTTTGTTTTTAAATGAATAGCCTATGGTTTCTTCTATGTTTTGCATGTTACACCTCTTTTCTTTGTATCTATTATATACTATTTTGGAAATTTTGCAAGGAGAAAATGATGTTTTTTAATCCAATTTCCAAATTTTAAAGTAATTATTGTACTACTAATTAAAAAAGGATAATTTTTTAATTTTTTTTGGTTCTTTATTTCTACAAACTTCCAGTAATTTTTTCATTATTTTTATAGACAAGTTCTAACTATTATTGTATAATAAATGTGTATTATTTTAAGAAAAGAAAGAGAGAAAAAGTTATGTTAGATAATCACGATAACAGAAACTTAAGCGATGTATTTAAAGAATTACAACAAATGCAGGAAAATGCACAAGTTTCTAGCAATCCTGATGCACCTCGTTCTAAAAATAAAAGACCAAAAGTGCCAAAGGCAAAAAGAAATTTTGCTTTTCATTTTAACAGAGAAATTAATACCAGTACAACCTATCAAAAAAGCTATGATTTGAAATTATCTCATATCATAGTTGGTTGTGGTATTTTAATTGTTGGTTTGGCTGTATTGTTTCCAAAAAACACTTCTTTTACACAAAGTTATGCAAAGGAAGAAAATATAGAGGAAATTTCAGAGTACGAGTTAAATCGCCATCGTTTGAATATTCAAAATATCATTTCTGAAAATTCTGATATGGATCGTGTAAAAGAACAAGTTACAGAAGAACGTGAAATTGAATTTATCACCGAATATACTAGTAATCCAACCCTTCCAAGAAGTGAAGAAATTGTAACTAGAGAAGGTGCTTTGGGAAAGGAAAATGTAACAGCGGTTAAGACCTATGAAAATGGAAATTTTGTAGAAGAAATTATTTTGAGTAAAGAAAAGCTAGTTGAGCCAATTTCTAAGGTAATTGATGTAGGTACTTCTGATTTCTTAGCAAAACATAAAGTACATATTGGTGATATGATGTATTTTGTAAATACAGCTAACTTAAAAGAAGCTGATAAAGAAGATAGTGCTGATGTTGCAGAAATAAGACAATACTTAGATGTTAAATTACTAGAGCTTCCAAGTGAAGAGTGGTGTAAAGTTTCTTTTGATAATGTAGAAGGTTATATTAAAACTTCTAATTTGACTTCTTCTTATACTACACCAAATATGCCAGAGAAAAATAGAATCCAAAGACTTTTACTAAAAGTAAATATCGATATGGAATTAAATAGAGTAAGTGGTCTTACTTTAAATGACTATAAAAAGATTTTTACTGGTCTTCCAAATGATAAAAACAAGATTTTTGAAAACAACTATACTGCTTTTTACAATGCCGAGAAAAAATACAATATTAATGGTATTTTCTTAGCATCGATTGCTATTCACGAAAGTGGTTGGGGAACTTCTCAAATTGCAAACGATAAGAAAAATCTATTTGGTTATGGTTCTTATGATGCCACACCTTATGAATCTTCTTTTGAATTCGAAGATTATTCTGAAGGTATTGAAACTGTTGCTAAGTCGTTAGTTAAGTACTATTTAAATCCATCTGGTACCAAAATTTATGACGGTGAAACTGCTGCTGCTTGGTATTATAATGCTCCTACTTTAAAGGGTGTTAATACTAGATATGCCAGCGACCCAGAATGGCATAATAAGGTATTTAAGTATATGCAAGATTTATATAATAAACTTCAATAATTTTAAGTTAAATGAAGGAGAAAGTAATGAAAAGATTGAAGATTAAAAACGAAAGACTTGTCTTTACCATTTTAATTATTGCTCTATTTATTGTATTTTTACTATATTATAATTTGGTATTTTCTAGCGTGTTTGCTAAAAATAATTTTGCCAACCAAATGATTGAAATTGCAGACCAAAATGAAAATTCAATTTTTAGGATTCAAAAAATATTATTATATAGTAATGCTAATGCTATTGATAATTCAAAAGACTTGTCTTTACAAGATATGAGTATTAATCAATATACCGATATTTCTATTTATATCGATAATATTGGTACGGTAGCTGATTTGACTGACGAGAATACGGTAAAAGAATTGTATATTGATAATATTGTTGCAACTTCCAAAGCAGATAGAGGTACGAAAATTTTAAATTATAAAAATCCTTTGGATTTTGGTAAGTATAAAATGCCTGAGGCTCCTCAAAATAACCGAATTGATTTTGATATTATTCATACTAATTCTCAAAATGAAACCACCGATTATGCTAAGCCTACTTTCTATACTGACTGCTCTAATCCTATTTCTTTGGGATATATGAATAAAGATATTTTAACCAATTATACTGTTTCTAAAGATGCCAATACTGTTTCTTTTAATGGCAAAGTTTTGAAGGAAGCTAATATTCCAATAGATGATGTTAATTATACTTTAACTTTTAAGATTCATATTGTAAATAATTTGAACCAAAAATTCTCTTATAATATGAAATTGGATGTTAATTTGAATGATAAGAATGGCGGTATTTATAACGGTTATGTGTTTAAGGGCAAGAATACTTCTGGTAAGGAATATCAATTTTTTAAAGAGATTTAAGCCATTGTGACTTAGGTCTCTTCCTTTTTTACCATAATGACTTTTCCCTCATTCTTTTTGGCTCTTTTATAGTAGATCGGTGTTTCTTGCTCTTGGTTTAATTTTCTTAGCTTGTTTATTGCTATATTAAATGCCGTTTCTATATTTTTTGATGTATT
>CAMSQT010000119.1 GCA_947062645.1 uncultured Clostridium sp.
ATGGGCTTTAAAAAGAAATCCAAATTACTACAACTTTGATGCAGTAGGAGGAGATTGCACAAGTTTTGCTTCCCAATGTATCTATGCAGGAAGTAAAACAATGAACTACCAAAAAGACATAGGGTGGTATTACATTAACGGAAATAACAAATCACCTTCATGGAGTGGGGTAGAATATTTGTATCAATTTTTAACCAATAACAAAGGAGTTGGGCCACAAGCAATAGAAACAACACAAAATAACATAGAAATAGGGGACTTAGCACAACTATCATTTGAGGGAAAAAAATTTGAACACACACTTGTGATTGTAAAAATAGAAAGTAAATTCACCCTAAAAGGGATAAAAATAGCTTCCCATACTTTTGATAGCTTTGATAAGCCAATTTCAGCCTATAATTTTCAAAAAATCAGGTGGCTACACATCGAAAAAATAGGTATTTAAGAGAAAATTAATATTTTCTCTATTTTTTATTCATAAAAAATGTGGTATACTAAAAATCAAAGGGGAAATGAAACATGTATAATATATTAGTAGTAGACGACGACAAAGAAATCGTAGGAGCCATTGAAATTTATCTAAAAAAAGAAGGCTATCATATTATAAAAGCTTATAATGGGGAAGAAGCCATGCAAAAACTAGAAGAAAACGAAATCCATCTAATCATACTAGACATCATGATGCCAAAAAAAGATGGACTAGAAGCCTTAGAAGAAATTCGAAAAAACAAAACCATCCCAGTTATTTTACTATCAGCCAAAGCAGAAGACTATGACAAAATAGGAGGGCTAAACTTGGGAGCAGACGACTATATTACCAAGCCATTTAATCCATTAGAACTAATTGCAAGAGTAAACTCCAACTTAAGAAGATATGTAACATTAGGGGCTTTAGAAAACATCAACAGTAATCATAAAATCTATCAAACAGGAGAATTAATGATAAATGACGAAACAAAACAAGTAATCGTTGATGGAAAAGAAGTAAAACTAACAGCTACAGAATACAATATCTTAAAATTTTTGCTAAAAAACAAAGGAAAAGTATATTCTATTCCAGAAATTTATGAAAATGTATGGAAAGAGGAAGGTTTTGGAGCAGAAAATATCATAGCTGTACATATAAGACATATAAGAGAAAAAATAGAAATTAATCCCAAAGACCCTAAATACTTAAAAGTAATATGGGGAGTGGGATATAAAATAGAAGCATAAAAGAGGAGATGTCTAAGATGGAAAAAATAAGAAAATCAAGCCTATTAAAAATAACCTGTTATATTATGATACCAATATTAGTTGCTATTTTGGTTCTTAGTATCTTTCATTTTGCTTTTTTAAGTGAATTTGGAAACCATCAAGAAGAAACGAAATATTCACAAACAGAAAGCTTTGCTAACAATTATTTATATTTTTTTATCAACAAAATAAATCAATGTCAAACAAGTATGAAGTATAACTATTTTATCGAATTAGATAACGAAGAAGGAGCTGGCGTTAGTTACTATGAAGCTAGAAACAATTATCAAAAAAATCAAATAGGATATCATATCAATTATATTATTGTTGAAAAAGAAACAGGCAACATGTATACCAACATAAAAAGTAACAATTATCAAGAAACTATGCAAAATATGAAAAAACAAAAAATATATTGGAATTTAGTAGAGGGGAAAATCGAAACCAATTTAACTTATTTAAATGAGGAAAATATAAGGTATAACTATAACTTTAATTATTTAAAAGACACCTATAAAGAAGAAAAAGAACCAAAAGACTATGACATCTATAGTTCTTTTGATGAAGAAAAAATAACAGGTATCTCTGGCTTTATTATCAGTAATAATACCTATAACTTTATGTTACAAAACCGAAAAATACCAATCTATACGAGCGTTTTTAGTTTACTTGCTTTACTCTTAATTGCCATTTATTTATTTTGGGCAATTGGTTATAAAAAAGGAAAAGAAGGAATTGCACTAAATACAATTGACAAAATCCCATATGAAATTATTGCAATTATTTCAGCTTGGGTACTAATCCTTAGCTTAGCATTAGGGATTAATCTATCTTACAATACGTCTGACTTCCTTATGCTAATGATTTATGGGATGGCTTATATTGTTTGTTATATAGCTTGTGCTGTTCTAGGTGTTACTACCATCAAAAGAATAAAAGCAAAAACTTTTTGGAAAAGCTTTTTTAGTTACAAAGTTTTAAGATGGTTTTATAGTAAAATGAAAAAATTTACAAGAGAAATGAAGCAAAAAATGCCATCTTCTAAAAAAATATTTTGGTATTACTGGGGTTATGTAGTAATTAGTATATTGTTAGCAACCTTTACCGGAAGTGCTATTGCTATTATAGTACTATTACTATTTTGGCTATGGGTGTTTTACAAAATTAGAAAACAAGCAAGACACCAAGAAGAAATAAAAGAAGCACTTGAAAAGATATATCAAGGAGAAAATAACATTTATATCAATCCGCAAGAATTAGAAGGAATTTTAAAAGAAATGGCAATCTATATCAATGACATAGCAGGAGGATTTTCAAATGCCATCGAAGAGAGCCTAAAAAGTGAAAGACTAAAAACAGAATTAATTACCAATGTATCCCATGACATAAAAACACCCCTAACCTCTATCATAAACTATGTTGATTTACTAAAAAAAGAAGACTTACAAAACGAAAAAGTAAAAGAATATATTAATATTTTAGATATGAAATCACAAAGACTAAAAAATCTAACAGAAGATTTAGTAGAAGCTTCCAAAGTATCTTCTGGAAATGTGAAACTAAACATAGAAGAAATCAAACTAAAAGAACTAATTAACCAAAGCATAGGAGAATTTAAAGACAGATTTGAAGAAAAGAAGCTACAAATTGAAATCAAAATGCCAGAAGAAGAGATAAAAATCAATGCCGATAGTCGATATTTCTATCGAATAATAGAAAATCTTTTTAGCAATATTACCAAATATGCTTTAGAAAATTCAAGAGTTTATATTGATATGAAAAAAGAAAAAGCAGGAACGGAAATTAGCATAAAAAATATATCAAAGGAAAAATTAAACATAACAAGTGACGAATTGATGCAAAGATTTGTAAGAGGTGATAAATCAAGATATACGGAGCGGAAGCGGTCTGGGATTATCGATTGCCAAAAGTTTAACCGAGTTACAAGGTGGAGAGTTTAATCTTTTTATTGATGGCGATTTATTTAAAGTAGTTATGACATGGTAATTAGAAATTTTGCCAATGGGGACGGACCTTTTTGGCAATTTTTGTCTTATTATTTTTTAAGACCTTTCCTATATAATTCTTACATTAGCCCCATTCTAAAAATTCTAACAAAAGTTTAGCAACTTTTGAGAATTTTTGAACGATCCCCCTGAAATCATTACAAAATTATATAGGAAAGGTTAAAGAGTAATAAAAATTGCCAAAAAGGTCCGTCCCCATTGGCAAAAAAAACAAGTTATGATAGAATAAAAGTAAGAAGAAATACAAATGCTAAAATGGGAGGAAACAATTGTGAAAAAACTAATCGCTATCATAATGATATTAATGATTATTTTAATAGGAATGTTTGTCTATAAAAAAATAGCAATAAGTACCCATACTGTTGACATGGAAGAAATTGAAAATATTGAAAATTACCTAAAACAAATTTATATGTGGAAAGAAGTAACTAGAGAAGCGTTGCCATATTTTGAAGAGATTAATCAGGCAAATGAAAATTGGATTTGGGAAGTAGTTAAGAAAAATCTAGAAGAATATGAAGTAACAAAAGAGCAAATACAGACAAAAGCAATTGAATTATTTGGTGAAAATTTTCAGAAACAATTTCCTAAAGAAGGCACAAGTTATTTGCCATATGACGAACAAAATAATTTGTATTATGCCGAAGAAATTAGTTTAGATCAACAAGAAGATAGTTTTTGCCTAAATCAAATCCAAAAACACGAAGATGGATATGAGGTAGAAATTATAGAGTATATAGAAGATTATTCACAAGAGTTAGAACAAGGAAATGATACTATCATTTTAAGAAATATAGCAGGAGATGAAATCGAAAAGGTACCTGCCAAAGAAGAAAGTCAGATACAAGAATTGGTGAAAAATAAAATAGATAGATTTCAAAAGAAAAAGATTATTTTAAAAAAAGAAAAAGAAAAATTATATGTAAGATCGGAAGAGCACACGTCTGAACTCCAGTCACAATG
>CAMSQT010000120.1 GCA_947062645.1 uncultured Clostridium sp.
CCTACACGACGCTCTTCCGATCTATTAACTTAGGTAATTCCTCTGGGTTACTTGAACTTGGATACCTTACTAAAAAGCCATCCTCGTATTTTATAATTTCAAATATTTTAGTAACTCCTGTTCGATTCGCAATTGTTCCATAACAATAATTATAATAGTCTTCACAATAATACATGTAAATCTCTTGATTGTCAGCTAAATCCAACTGTAATCTTCCTTTTGATACGTCATTTTTTTGGTAAAACTCTTCGGCTTGCTTTCGTGTCATTACTACTTGCTTAATGGCAAAATCTTGCTCTACTATTTTGTGCATTTGGTCATTTAAACTTTGTACTAATTCTTCCGTTATTTCTGTATTTTCAATTTCACAAAACATAGAGTTGGGAAGCTGATAGTTTACTACTATTTTTTTACCTGGACACACCTCTTCCATCGCTTTTCCTAAAATATAAATAATGGTTCTTCGATAAATTTTCGTTCCCTCTTTGGAAGCAATATCAATTAACTTAACTTCTCCTTCTTTTGTGATTTGATAACTAAGATTGACATATTCGTTATTAAAAATAGCACCAATAATTGGATATTTGCTATTTTTGATTTCTTCTTTTAATAATTCTTGTATCGTTGTTCCCTCTAAAACTTCCATTTTTTTATCTTGATATCCGTATTTTCATAATTTTCCTCCTTTGGTGTTTTTGGGACTTAGGTTAAAAAACATCGCTTTTATTGTAACTTAATTTTTTTTATTCGTCAACTTAATCTATTTTTTAGTTTCTGCTTTCTTGTATTAATATCGTGTGGAAGGTATCTTTTTTCTTTCTTTTCTGTTATAATATTATTCATAAGTGATTTAAATCTCCTTTATATAATGGTTTCGCAACTCAATTATATATGATTTAAATCACTTATTCAATTTTTATTAACTTTGTTTCACATCAATTGTAACACTACATTGACGTTTTTACTTTTACTTTTTTTGCAAAAATATAGAACTTAAAGTTATATTTTTGTTTTTTGTGGATATACTTTAAGTAAAATAAAAAAGGAGGTTTTTCCTATGGATTTAAAAAGAATGTATACGATTTTAAATAATGACGAAAAGTTTGATATTTATTATAATGAACGCCCTGTTTGGGTGCAAGGCTTGGATGAAAATGAACAAATGGCAAAAGTAGGCTTTGTTGATAATTTTGAGGAAAAAGATGTTTTTATTAAAGACTTGTATGAAAGAAATTTGTAAAACTAATTTTATATGTTCTTGAATATATAGTTCAAAAGCACGATTGAATTTCTATTCAATCATGCTTTTTTCTTAGTTTTCTAACTGCCATTTTAAGATAGGATAACCATCATTATATTTCCAAGTACCATCTTCATTTTGAATGTCATTTGTATAAGCTTCTCCTAATGTACTAGCTAATGCTTTCATTTGTGCTTCGGTTTTTGGAACAGCATTGGTATTTCCAGATGGTCTTCCAATTCCTACGCTCGCACCACAAGTGTCTAGCCAATAGTTGTTAGTCGCTTTCATATGAGCGTTCTCGTCATTTCCTACAATCCCTCCTTGTAAGTGTGTTTCTCCTTGTAGTTTGCCTATATTGTAACAATTTGTTACATATACGGTTGGTTCGGAAGCTCCACCTGTGTATGAAAGAATCCCTGAACCTCCAGGTCCAAAAGCAATAATTATTCCGTTATTATAGCAATTCTCTATAATTCCTCCTTGAGCTAGTCCTATAATGCCACCTATAGTATTGCTAGACTTCATTGTTAGCGTCCCTTTATTATAACACTTTTCTATTCTTCCATTATTCATACGACCACAGATACCTCCTGTAAAACTACTAGTCTCATTACTACCTCCTAATACCTCTCCTAAATTGGCTGACTGACTGATTTCACCATAATTAAAACCTGAAATTCCTCCCACCATATAGCTAGTAGATTCAACTTTTGCCTTATTAACAACATGTTCTATTGTTCCATTGTTTCTTCCAACAACTCCTCCTACACTATTATTTCCTTTTATATAAGAATCTTTAGAAGTTATTACATCTTTAATTGTCCCATTATTTCTCTTAAAAAACCCTATCTCATTTTCACTAGAATCAATATATATTCCATTAATTGTATGATTATTCCCTTCAAATGTTCCTTCAAAATTTTTAATTGGTATCCATTGATTACTGCTAGACCCTTCTAAATAAATTTCATTCATTACATACACAGTGTTATTTTCAAATGTTCTATCTGTTGTATTTATAATATCTCTAAACTTCTCCATATCAGCTTTATTATAAATATACATATCTTTTATAATTTCACTAACTTTTACTTTTTCTTGATTAAATCCTCCCTCTTTAGCATTTATCATAATATTATAATCTCCATTATCTGCTACGTCTACATTAAAAGTATATTTTCCGTCTGCTTTTTCTGGTATCTCTAATATTTCTCCATTTATAGTAATGCTCGCTATTTCTCCTTCATATGATATTTCTATGTTAATAGTAGCTTTTGCATAATCATTACTTATAGTAACATTTGCTTCTACTTTGATGGCAGTATTCAAATCTTCTTTTCCAAAACTTTTTCCTATTTTAGGTACACTTCTATCAATTTCAAATTTCCATCCATCTACTGATACAATATTTCCTTCTAAAACTGTCATTCCTTCTTGTTCTTCTATCCTTTTATTAATATAGTCTCCTTCATTATAGGTAGTGTCTAATCGCTTGTCCATTCCCAAATCTATTAATACTAGTTCTAGTCTTTCTTTGGCAGTTTCTTCTTCTGTTTTTTCCTTTGAGGTAGAAGCTTTTCCGCAAGATTCCATTATTTCCTGTTAGCATGGCAATGGTCACCCCTGCCAAGATTAAAAGGACGATGATGGTTATTACTAAAGCAATTAATGTGATACCTTTTTCTTTTTTTCTTAAATTTACTATATTTTTCATGATAGTTCCTACTTTCTTTTGTGTTATTGTTTGTTGTTTTTATTAATCTTATTCTTATTTTTCCATTTGTATTTTATCAGTAAAGAGGAATTAAGTCAACTTTATATACGATATTACTTCATTTTTAAGTCTAAAAAATAAGCCCAAAACTTTCTATCAAATCTCAAAAGTTCTAGGCTTTTATTAATTTATTTTAAAATTCTAATTTTTCTTCTACCCAAGAAGCTACTTCGCTAATTTTCATTCTAACTTGCTCCATGGTATCTCTGTTTCTTACCGTTACTGTTTCGTCTTCTAAGGTGTCGAAATCAACGGTTACGCAATATGGTGTACCAATTTCGTCTTCTCTTCTATAACGTTTTCCAATGCTTCCTGCTTCGTCATAATCACACATAAATTTCTTAGAAAGTTCATGATATACTTCTTCTGCTTTTTCTCCTAATTTTTTAGATAATGGTAATACCGCTACTTTAAATGGTGCTAAGGCTGGGTGTAAGTGTAATACGGTTCTGGTATCGCCATCTTCTAGTTCTTCTTCTTCATAACTATCACATAAAAAGGCTAACGTTACTCTGTCTGCTCCTACTGATGGCTCGATACAATATGGCACGAATTTTTCTCCAGTTTCTGGGTCAGTATAGTTAAAGTCTTCTTTAGATACTCTCATATGGCTACCTAAGTCATAGTCTGTTCTATCTGCAATTCCCCATAATTCTCCCCATCCAAATGGGAAAGAATATTCGATATCTGTGGTTCCATTGCTGTAATGAGATAATTCTTCTGGTGTGTGATCCCTTAGTCTAATATTTTCTTCTGTCATTCCTAAGTTTAATAACCATTGTTTGCAGTATTTTTTCCAATATTCTTGCCATTCTAAGTCTGTTCCTGGTTTGCAGAAAAATTCTAATTCCATTTGTTCAAATTCTCTGGTTCTAAAGGTGAAGTTTCCTGGTGTGATTTCATTTCTAAAAGCTTTACCAATTTGGGCAATTCCCATTGGCAATTTTTTTCTTGTGGTTCTCATTACGTTTTTAAAGTTTACGAAAATTCCTTGTGCTGTTTCTGGTCTTAAATAGATTTCTGCTTTGGCATCTTCTGTTACTCCTTGGAAGGTTTTGAACATTAAATTGAATTTTCTAATGTCTGTAAAATTAAGATCGGAAGAGCGTCGTGTAGGGAAAGAGTGTTGGATCGAGT
>CAMSQT010000121.1 GCA_947062645.1 uncultured Clostridium sp.
GATGAGGCATTGTGACTGGAGTTCAGACGTGTGCTCTTCCGATCTTATTAGCAATTTCATCAAAATTCATATTAGCTTCCCTGAATTTATTTAATACCAACGAATTAGTGGACTGAACCAACACATTTTTCATTTCGTCTCTATTTTTAATCGGCTTTAAACGAGAAGGCTTAAACAAATAAGCATATCTATTATCTTTTCCACAAATTTTATCTGTAATAATATTAGCTGCAACATTTGATAATGTCATGCCCCATTTCTTAAAGCCAGTACCAACAAACACATTAGGCATAGAAGCAGAATACGAACCAATATAAGGAATTTTATCCAAAGAAATACAATCACGAGTATTCCATCGATACAAAACTTCGCAATTTGGATAAAATCTTTTTGCTTCTTGCTCCAAAATGCCATAAGTATCTTGATAGCAAGAAGGCTGTCCTGTCTTATGGTCGCCACCACCAATTAAAAGTAGTTGCTTTCCGTCACATTTAGCCGTTCGATATGAAAAAGTAGGACTAGAAGGATTAATATACATCCCATTAAAAAGCGTTTTTTTCGGGTCAATAGCAATCAAATAAGAAGTAGACTGATACATTTTCAAAAAATAGAAACCGTGGAAAATTAACAAAAGGGTAGTGACTGGCAATAATCACATACTTAGCAGTAACCAATCCTTTAGAGGTAGAAACCTGGCACAAACTATCCTCTTTTTGTTCTACATTTGTTACTACCGTATTAGTATAAATCTTGCCACCATGAGAAACAATACTATTACACAAACCATACAGATATTTTAAAGGATGAAACTGAGCTTGCTTTTTAAAGCAAATAGCACCTTCTACTTCAAAAGGAAGTCCTGTTTTTGTCACAAATTCAGCAGGAAAACCAAGAGACTCTAAAGCCTTAAGCTCTTTTTTAATCTTACCAAGTTCAGTTTTTTTCGTCGTATACACATAACTATTTTGCATTTCAAAATCACATTTAATCTTTTGACTATCCACAATGTCTTTTATATTTTGAATTGCCTCTTCATTTGCCTTCAAATAATCACTAGCAAACTTTTTCCCATAAGAAGAAATCAAATAATCATAAAACAAATTATGCTGACTAGTAATCTTAGCTGTTGTATGACCTGTTGCTTTCTCACCAATACCATCCTTTTCAAGAACTGTCACTTCAAAACCCAAACTACTTAAATAATAAGCACAAGAAAGCCCAAAAATACCAGCACCTACAATACATACATCTGTATTTATATTTTCATTTGGAAAAGCAGAAAAATCTTTTTGTTTTTTTGAAAAATCTAACCATAAAGAGTTCATTCTATACCTCCTTTTAAGTAGTATAACCAAAATTTAGGAATAAATTATAAAAAAACTGGAAAAATAAATAATGATATGATAAAATAGCAACCAGGAAAAGGGGACAGGGGGACGTTCCTTAAATCCCCACTTTAGGGATTAGGGGACACTCTTTGGATAATAAAGGACTGTCCCGTGTTCCCTAAAATAGGGATTTAAGGAACGTCCCCCTGTCCCTGAAGAAGAAAGGAAGGATAAAAAATGGGAGAAGAACTAAAAAAGAAGCTTTTTAACCAAAAAGAGAATGGTTGGGATAACGTAGATGAAGCGAAAAAAGAAAAGATTTTTGAATTATCTAAAAAGTATATGGACTTTTTAAATGTAGCAAAAACAGAAAGAGAATTTATTAAAGAAGCAAGGAAAATGGCAGATGCCAATGGATATCGTGATATTATTGAGTTTGAAACCTTAAAACCAGGAGACAAAGTGTATTTTGTAAATCGTGACAAAAGCATGTATTTAGCAATCATAGGAAATGAAAGTATCGAAAATGGAATGCACATCATTGGCTCACATGTAGATTCACCAAGACTAGATTTAAAGCCAAATCCATTATACGAAGACACGGGATTTGCTTATTTTAAAACACATTATTATGGTGGTATTAAAAAATACCAATGGACAACAATTCCATTAAGCATTCATGGTGTAATTGTAAAAGCAAATGGCGAAAAAATTGAAATCAATATAGGAGAAGACGAAAATGACCCAATCTTCACTATTACTGATTTATTACCACACTTAGCCCAAGAGCAAATGGAGAAAAAATTAAAAAATGGAATTGAAGGAGAAGACCTAAACCTACTAATTGGAAGCATTCCATATCAAGATGGAAAAGTAAGTGAAAAAGTAAAACTAAATATTTTAAACCTTTTAAACCAAAAATATGGTATTACGGAAATTGACTTTACTAGTGCAGAATTAGAAATAGTACCAGCCTTTAGAGCAAGAAGCTTAGGATTTGACCAAAGTATGATAGCAGCCTATGGGCAAGATGACAAAGTATGTGCCTACACATCACTTGCTGCTATGATGGAATTAGAAAATGTGAAAAACACAGCCGTTTGTATCTTATCTGACAAAGAAGAAATAGGAAGCATGGGAAATACAGGAATGGAATCTCATATGTTTGACTTTTTTGTTTCTGAGATGCTAAATAAACTACAAATAAATAAACCAAACCTATTAGACAAAGTATTTTGTTTTTCAAAAATGCTATCATCTGATGTAGATGCAGGATTTGATCCAATCTATAGTTCTGTTTCTGACAAAAATAATGCCGGCTTTTTAGGAAAGGGAATTGCTTTAGTAAAATACACAGGAGCAAGAGGAAAATCTGGTGCATCAGATGCCAATGCAGAATATGTTGCATGGGTAAGAAATGTATTAGAAAAAAGCGAGATTAAATATCAATTAACAGAACTAGGAAAAGTAGACATTGGCGGAGGCGGAACCATTGCTTACATTTTAGCGAATAAAGGAACAGATGTAATTGATTGTGGTGTGCCAGTGTTATGTATGCATGCACCTTATGAAGTGACAAGCAAGTATGATGTTTATTCTGCTTATGAAACTTATAAAGCATTTTGGAAAGAATAGAGAAAAGAAATTGCCAAGAGGGATATCCTTTTTTGGCAATTTAATTTTTTGGCTTTCAACCTTTAATATATAAATTTTTTCATTAGCCCCATTCTAAAAATTCTAACAAAAGTTTAACAACTTTTGAGAATTTTTGAACGGTCCCCCCGAAATCATTACAAAATTTATATATTAAAGGTAAAATACTAATAAAAAAGATTGCCAAGAGGGATATCCTCTTGGCAATTTTGGAAAAAACTAATCCAAATTCTGTAATAAGTCAATAACAGAACTAAGAAATTCTTTTTTCTCATTTGAAAGAGAAGAAAGCTTTTCTGTAATTTCTATATTTTTAGAAGCTTCCTTATTAGTAATAAAAGGAGCATAAATCGTATTAGGAGTAATTCCTAAAATATTCATATAATTAATTAAGGTTTGGGTTTTTACACCATTGTTTCCATTTTCAATTCTAGAAATATATTTTAAAGAAATACCTAATTTTTCAGATAACTGCTCTTGTGTTAATTTATTTTTTATACGAAAATCTCGTAATATCTTACCAAAATTTTTATCAATATCGGCTTTTATAACGGAACTCATTTCGTACCTCCATACAATCCAAATAATAATCTTAGTATACCAATCCCTTGAAAATAGTGGAACACATTAAAACTGCAACAGCTATGAAATTTAATGACACTAAAATTTTAAAAAAAGCTTGAATTTACACAATAAATATGATATTATGTACAAAAAGAAAGTATCACTGTTAGTATTACCGAAAAATATCAAAGATATTCATGGTAGTAAGAATAAAAAAAGGGATGTTGGAATATGATAAATGACGAGATGTATATAACTTTTTTGAAAAGAATAATAGCCTGTATTAGTTACGGAGACTACTATTCTGTAAAAGAACTATCCATGCTAGAACTAGAAAAAATGGAAAAACATATGAAAAACCAAGGAAAACAAAAATAAAATAAACCAAAATGTCCTTGGTTTTTTTGGCATTTTAAGGTATAATGTTCTTAAGAAAAAGGAGGCACAAATGATAAGAAAATTAAAAAAAGAAGATATAACTAAAGTTATGACCATATGGACAAAAGGGAACTTCAAAGCACACGACTTTATTGAAAAAGACTATTGGTTAGAAAACTTTAACAAGATCGGAAGAGCGTCGTGTAGGGAAAGAGTGTTGGATCGA
>CAMSQT010000122.1 GCA_947062645.1 uncultured Clostridium sp.
AGATGAGGCATTGTGACTGGAGTTCAGACGTGTGCTCTTCCGATCTTAGTCTTTTCCTTTCATGATGGTTACATTGAAGATTTCTATGTTTGGCAAAATGGCATATTGTTGGTCATTTACTTTTTTTAGTCTAAATTCGATTTTGGGTTGTTCTTCTGTTAATTTTATTTCTTCAATATTATAGTCTTTTTGGAATTCTACTTTTTTGTTTTTTAATACGTCAAATAAATCGTCAATTCCACTGTTTCCTAAAATGATACTGGTATCACTTAAGGCTTTTCCGTAATAACGATAATTGCTATTTGAATTTGAGTTTGCATATTTGATAATTTCTGCATATTTTAAGATAAATTCTAGTAGTTTTTTACTTTCTTCTTCAAAGATTTCTCCGTGTATGAATAAATTGTAGTTTTTCCCCATATTTGTAGTTTTCTTTTTCCATCATTCTGGTATAAAATTCGGCTAAGCTTTTTATTTTATACATTTTCTTGTTCCCAATTTTGAATTCTACTTTCATGTCTCCAGAAAATTTGTCATAAATAATTTTGGGTTCTAATTTTATGGTTCCCTTGTTTTTTAAAGTGATGTCTTCATCTTGGTCAATTTCTTCTATCTCTTCGTTGTAAAATGTGTTTACAATTTGTTTGAAGCTTCTATAGTTGTTGTTACTGCTTTTTTGCTTCTTTTCTTCGTTTTCTGGTGTTTTAACATCTTCTGCAAATGCCATTACACTAGCTAATGTGTGCTTGCATACGCTGTAATGATTACAATAGTCTTCACAGCTACAGGTAATGTCTTCGATTTCTCCTTCTTTTACTTCGACATAGGTTTTGTAGGGTTCTTGCCCAACTACAATACTACTAATGGCAAAGTTTTTGCTGTCTTGGTAAGTTGTGTCTATAATTTGGACTCTACCGCAAACTTTTATAGACTCTTGCTTTTTGAACTCTTTTTTCTCCTGCGTCTTGGCATAGTTCTTCTAAGATTTTATGATTTACTAACATTGTTTTTCTACCTCACTTGGCATAGTATTATATAATATTTGTCTAAAAATTGCAAGCAGAAAAACAATTAAAATAAAAACCTCTCAAACACAAAAATAGCGTTTGAAAGGTTTAACTTTGTTTTTCCTCTTTTTTCTCTTTTTTCTTTCTTTTTAACTCTTCATAATATTTGGCAATTAACTCGTCTAATTCAATACTCAATTGATAGGTAACACTATAATCGTCACCTTGTTCAATGCTTCTATTTAATTTATCTCTTAATTTACAAATCTCGTCATTTAACATTTTTTTTGCACCTCTTTTTCCTTTTTTCTTCCTCTAATTATAAATTACCACAACATAGTTACCTAAGTCAAGTATTTTCAAGACTTTTTGCTAACTTTCGTACGCATTTTTAAAGGTTTTTCGACAAAGCGTGACACAAGAAAACGGCATTTCTCCTTTTTTATGGTAAATGCCGTTTTTCCTACATTTTTTCTTCCTATCTTTTTAACTTTTTACAATAGAAATTACCATTTTTTCCTCTTTAAAGACATCTTTTAAGATTTGTTCTAAATATTCTACCGTAATTCCTCCGCATTTCTTCTAAATAATCAAAACTGTTAATTCCTTTAAAATGGTCTGCTAAGAACATTCTAGCAATGTCAGCTACATCATTAAATTCTTTTACATAGCCCCCATATATCATTTTTTTCATTCTTTCAAAATCGTCTTGGTTAATTCCGTTTTCTTTTAATTCTTTTACTTGTTTTTTAAATTTTTCATAAAGCTTTTCTGGGTCATTTGCTTGCCCACTAATTAAGCTATGTGCATAGATATTGGTAAATTCATATTCTAAGCTTGGCTGTGCATAAATAATTCCTTCATTGTACAATTCTTTATATAGGTTTGAACTTCTACCAATTATTAAATTTAATAAAATTTCCATCGCAATATGTTTTTTAACATCACATTTGCTTACATCTTTTATTCCAATAGTATATAAAGGTTGGCTTACCTCTAATTTTTGCTCGATTTTTTCTTGTACAATTTCTTTTGGTTCACTTGGATATTCTCTTTTAATTTCTCCACTTGCTTTGGTGTCTATTAATCTTTTCTTTACTTCTTCTAGTAAGGCTTCTGGGTCGAAATCTCCACATAATACCATTGTCATGTTAGATGGATTGTAAAAGGTTTGGTAACATTTATATAAAATGTCTTTGTCGATTTTGCTGATGGTCTCAATGGTTCCTACAATGTCGATTTTTACTGGATTATTGTGGTACATTGCTTGCATAGCGTTTAAATAAACACGCCATTCTGGGTAATCGTCATACATCATGATTTCTTGCCCAATAATTCCTTTTTCTTTTTCAACATTTTCGTCCGTAAAGTATGGGTGTTGCACATAGTCCATTAATTCGTCCATTGCTTCATAAAAATTGTCAGTACATTCAAATAAATAGGCTGTGTGATCATTCGTGGTATACGCATTTGCGTCTACTCCTAGGGCTGTTAATGTGTCTAAGCTATTGGTTCCATTTTCTTGTTCAAATAGCTTGTGTTCTAAAAAGTGAGCTACTCCATTTGGTACATTTGTCACCTCTTGTTCCCCTGGTACAACGAAGCTACTTTCATTAGAACCATAATGGGTTCCCCATATCATATATTTTTTTTGCATTCCTTTTTTGGGAATTATCATAACGGTTAAGCCGTTTTCTAATTTTTCGATATATACTTTTTCTTTAACTTTCAAGTTTTCAATTACTTGCACTTATTTTCCCTCCTTGTCTTTTTAATCTTTTAAGAAATAAATCGTATGGATTGCTACATTTTTGGCAATCTGGATAACATCTTCTTTGCTAACTTCTTGGATTTTATTTTCATATTCTTGGATTGTGACTGCTTTTTGGGTTAATTCTTGTCCAAAATAATAAGTAATTCCGGTGTCTTGCTCGTCATCAATTGTTTTTATGGTTGCAATGATTCCTTTTTTGGCATTTTGAATGTCCTCTTCTGTGAAATCCCCTTGTTTCATATCTTCAATTTGCTTCTTTATTAGTTCTAATGCTTTTTCATAATTTCCTATTTCAATTCCACAATTAATAAAAATATTGTTTTTATAACGGAGATAACTTGAACTTGCTACATAGGCTAAGTGCGCTTTTTCCCTAACATTTTGGAACATTTTAGAGTTCGCACTTCCTCCTAAAATGCTGTTATAAATTAGTGCATTATATCTTAAATCTTCTTTATCTAAGCACACATTTAATCCTAATACTAGCTTTCCTTGGGTTACTTCCATCGATTCGGTTATTGTGTTTTCTTGCTTAGGAAGTTCTTTGTTTAATTCGTTTGGCACTACATAGTTTGGCTCTCTTTCGTTTAATTTTTGGATGTTTTCGTTATTTGTTACCACTTGTTCTATTGGTTGGTCAAGCTTTCCTGACACAAAAATATCAATTTTACAAGAATTTATTAATTCTTGATAATATTGGTATAGATTTTTTCCATCTAAATTTTTTAAATCTTCTATGTCACCAAATCTATATAAGCCAAATGCTTCACCCTTATACATTTCTTCGATACAACGATCTAGACTGTATCTTGCTTTATTGTCGATTTTTCCTTCAATTCTTTGTTTTATATTATTTTTTTCTTGTTCTACATATTCTGGTTTGAAGCTTTCGTTTTCAATATAAGGATTAAAAGCAATTTCTAGTAATTTTTCGATTGATGTTTTTAACATTCCTTCCTCTTTTTGTGGTAAAAAGTTATCATTTACACTTTCTAAATAAAATTTGATAACTTGATTGTCTCCTGTTTTGTCTAATCCACAATCAAAGCTTGCTCCATACATTTCTTCCATCTGCTTACTAATTTCTTCTTGTGTTGGCATGGTTTTGGTTCCTCTTCTTAAAAGGGCTGATATTACAGCATTTTTTGTAACGTTTTCTTTCGTTAATTTTGTTGTCATAAAAATAGCAATCAAATTGGTTTTAAATTTTTCTGTATGAATAGTATGAAGCTTTATTCCCTTCTTTATTTCAGTTTGTTTGTATTCCATTTTCGTTCCTCCTTTTTAATTTAGTATACACATTTTAGATCGGAAGAGCGTCGTGTAGGGAAAGAGTGTTGGATCGAGTG
>CAMSQT010000123.1 GCA_947062645.1 uncultured Clostridium sp.
AATGTAGTCCCATATAGGTTCTTTTTTTCGTGTCCACCAAAGTGGGTTCACTTCATCTTTAAATAGAGTTCTTTTTGTTTTGTGTTTCATGGCAACTTTGGGACAGGCACTAACTTGCCATTTTATTTCTTGCCATCAATTTCCATTGTTTTTAAACTATTTTCATGTTACTATTAATTATGATAATTCTTATTTTAAGAGGTGTACTATGATAAAAAAGATATTAGAGAATTTTAAAAGTTTAGATAAATTAACCTTTAACATTATGAAGCATGGCTTAGGGTTTTGTTTTGTCATTTGTATTATTTCTGTCTTGATTTTGCTTACCTATTGTGCTTCTTTTGCTTCTCCTTTTATATATTACATAGGTATTAATTTGTTTAAGGTTAGTTTGATTTTTGCTATCGAATTCATTGTTTGTGGCTTTATTGTAGATGGCATCAAAAAGCAATTGATTTAAATCGTTTAAATGGCTAAAGTATACAAAGTCCCACTTTAGCCATTATATTATTTATTCAATTCCTCCAAAAACATCTTATTTAACATTTGTGGATTTGCCTTACCTTTTGTCTCCTTCATAGCTTGTCCCACTAAAAATCCTAATGCTCTATCTTTTCCTGCCTTATAATCTGCAATTGATTGTGGATTTGCTTCTAATATTTTTAATACCACTTCTTTGATGGCACCCTCATCTGAAATTTGAACCCAACCTTTTTCTTGAATAATTTCTTCTGGATCTCTTGGATTTTCAAATAATTCTACTAATACTTTTTTACCAATGCTAGAACTAATGGTTCCTTTATCAATTAACACCACTAGTTTTCCTAATTGTTTGGCATCAAATGGTATTTCAATTGGCTCCATCTCAGTTTCATTTAAAATTCTTGATATGTCTGATATAATCCAGTTATTTACTGCCTTTGGATTGTTACATACCGCGATTGCCTCTTCAAATAAGTTAGATAAATATTTAGAAGAGGTAATTATGTTAGCATCTTTTTGTGACAAATTATATTCTTCCAGATATCTTTGTTTTCTGCTTTCTGGCAATTCTGGTAAGTTTTTTTTGATAGCTTCAATATAGTCATCTGTTAATTTAATGGCTACTAAATCTGGCTCTGGAAAATAACGATAATCTTGTGCATCCTCTTTATCCCTCATCGAAAAAGTTTTACCAGAAACTTCATCCCATCTTAAAGTCTCTTGCTCAATTTTCCCACCATTTTCAATGACATTAACTTGTCTATCTACTTCATATTCAATCGCCCTTGTAATACTTCTAAAAGAGTTCATATTTTTCATTTCTGTACGAGTACCTAGCTTAGTGTCTCCTTTTTTCCTAACAGACACATTAACGTCCGCTCTTAGAGAACCCTCTTGCATTTTACAATCAGAAACCTCTATATATTCTAAAATAGATTTTAATTTTCTTAAATATTTTTCCGTTTCTTCGCCACTACGAATGTCTGGTTCTGAAACAATTTCGATTAAAGGAACCCCTGCCCTATTTAAATCGACTAAGCTTCCGCCTCCAAATTCGTCATGATTTAGTTTTCCGGCATCATCTTCAATATGAATTCTTGTTAAACCTATCTTCTTTTTTCCTTCTTCTGTTTCAATTTCAATAAAACCATGCTCACAAAGAGGTTTATCAAATTGTGATATTTGATAAGCTCTTGGCGTGTCTGGATAAAAATAATTTTTTCTATCATTTTTACTATCTTTTGAAATCTCACAATTAGTAGCAAGTCCTGCTTTTACAGCATATTCTACTACTTTTTCATTTAAAACTGGTAACGTTCCTGGCATTGCCATACAAATGGGACAGGTTTGTGTATTAGGTTCTGCACCAAATGTAGTGGGGCAAGAACAAAATATTTTCGTTTTCGTGGAAAGCTCTGCATGAACCTCCAACCCTATTACTACTTCATAATCTTCTCTTGACATTTTCTCCTCCTTGCTATTTTTGGGGATGTTTTTTGACCTAAGTCCCAAAAAACATCGGTTTATGATTCTTTCTAAATTGGATTGCTTGTTCAAAGGTATAAGCTACATTTAATATCGTTTCTTCACAAAATTTATTTCCTATTAATTGCATTCCTATTGGCATTCCTTGTTTGTCTACTCCACATGGAATGGATATTCCTGGAAGTCCTGCTACATTGACAGATACGGTGCAAATGTCTGCTAAATACATTTCTAATGGATTGTTTGTTTTAGCTCCTATGTCAAAGGCAACAGTTGGTGAGGTTGGTGTTAAGATGACATCATATTTTTCAAATGCTTTGGCAAATTCGTTCATAACTAAGGTTCGTACTTGTTGTGCTTTTTTGTAGTAAGCATCATAGTAACCAGAAGATAGCACATAGGTGCCTAAAATGATTCTTCTTTTTACTTCTTTTCCAAATCCTTCACTTCTTGATTTTTTGTATATTTCTTTTAGGTTTTTATATTCTTTGGTTCGATAGGTATAACGTATTCCATCAAATCTTCCAAGGTTAGAGCTTGCTTCTGCACAAGCTATAATGTAGTAAGCTGCTAATGAAAATTTAGAAATGTCTAAAGAAAATTCTTCTACTTCGGCTCCTAATTCTTTGTATTTTTCAATTGATTTTTGAAGACATTCTTTTACTTCTTCGTTGATTCCTTCTCCAAAAAATTCTTTAGGAACTCCTATTTTTAATCCTTTTACATCATTTTTTAAGCTTAATGTGTAATCTATTTTTTCTTTGTTGGTTGATGTTGTGTCTTTTTCGTCATGCCCCGCAATTATATTTAAAAGGATGGCACTATCTGTTACATCTTTTGTGATTGGCCCTATTTGATCTAAAGAAGAGGCAAAAGCTACTAGTCCATATCTTGATACTAAACCATAGGTTGGTTTTAGTCCAACTACTCCGGCAAAAGCTTGCTGGTTGCCTGATAGACCCTCCTGTGTCACTTCCTAACGCCCATGGCACTAGGTTAGATGCTACTGCTGCCGCACTTCCTCCAGAAGAGCCTCCTGGTACTTTATTTAGGTTCCATGGGTTTTTTGTTTTTTTGAAATAAGAGTATTCTGTTGAACCTCCCATAGCAAATTCGTCCATATTTAGTTTTCCTAAATTTATTATATTTTGGTCGTTTAGTTTTTCAATAACGGTTGCATCATATGGTGAAACAAAGTTTTCTAACATTTTAGAAGCACAGGTAGTTTTTATTCCTTTGGTACATATGTTGTCTTTGATTCCTATTGGAATTCCTGTTAAGTCTCCTGTTATTTCGCCTTTTTCTTTTTTATTTTGAATCTCTTTTGCTTGTTTCATTGCTTCATTTGTTAGCAAGGTTATAAAGGCTTGTACGTCTTTTTCTTTTTCGTTAATTCTGTCTATATAGGCTTTTGTTATGTCTTCTATTGTTAGTTCTTTGTTTTTTATTTTTTCTTGTAATTCATGCACGGTTAATTCTGTGATTTCCATTTGCTATTTTCCTCCTTTATAGTTATGGATTTTAAAGAACCTTTGGTATTTTGAACATGTTTTGTTCTTTTTGACTAGCATTTTGTAATAAACTTTCGTTATTTTCAAATATCTTTACTTCGTCTTTTCTAAATACGTTTTTTGCCTCATTAGTTCCTATCGTTATATCTAACTCTTCTACTGGTGCATTGTTTACAATGTTGGCAAAGTTTAAAATGTCTTGCAAATGTAATATATAGTTATCAATTTCGCTTTCTTCTAATTCTAGATGTGCTAGATTGGCAATGTGTAATATTTCTTCTTTGCTTACTTGCATTTTTTTCAACTCCTAATCTTAATTTGCTTTTTATTATATACTTTTTTTGCCAAAAAAACAAGCCTAAAATGGCCTGTTTTTGATTTTTAACAATCTAATATTTTATCTCACAAGTACAAAGTGATACGAAATCCCATATCCTCTTGGAAGATTTCAGTTTTACTAATAAGATAACGGCTAGAAGCTGGTCTTTTATAATCAACATATATATCGCAACTAGAACCACCTCTAAGTATTCGACTATCACTGGAGTATGCCTCCATTGTCCACTCTGCTACATTTCCAGCCATATCATAGATATTTTTTACAAGATCGGAAGAGCGTCGTGTAGGGAAAGAGTGTTGGATCGAGTG
>CAMSQT010000124.1 GCA_947062645.1 uncultured Clostridium sp.
CGAGATGAGGCATTGTGACTGGAGTTCAGACGTGTGCTCTTCCGATCTTTACGCCTAGAAAGGAATGGAAAAATGGAAAAAAGTTTCAGCGAAAGCTACAAACAAGCAGGAGTAGATGTAACAGCAGGATACCAATCAGTAGAACTAATGAAAGAAGCAGTAAAAAGCACTTATAATGAAGGTGTTATATCAGACCTAGGAGGATTTGGGGGTCTGTACGCTTTAAATATGGAAAAAATGAAAGAACCAATTTTAGTTTCAGGTACAGATGGAGTAGGTACCAAATTAAAGTTGGCTTTTTTAATGAATAAGCACGATACCATAGGGCAAGACTGTGTTGCCATGTGTGTGAATGACATTGTATGTTGTGGAGCAAAACCGTTATTTTTCTTAGATTACATGGCACTAGGGAAAAACGTACCAGAAGTCGTAGCAACCATTGTAAAAGGAGTAGCCGATGGTTGTAAAATAGCGGGATGTAGTTTAGTAGGAGGAGAAACTGCAGAAATGCCAGGTTTTTACAAAGAAGGAGAATACGACCTAGCAGGTTTCTCTGTTGGTGTTGTAGAAAAAGAAAAAATGTTAGATAGTAGCAATATTGAAGTAGGAGATCAAGTAATTGGAATTGCCTCTTCAGGCGTTCACTCTAATGGATTTTCCTTAGTTAGAAAAATCTTTAATATAAACGAAGAAACAATTAAAGAATATAAAGAAGAACTAGGAATGACCTTAGGAGAAGCCTTACTTACCCCTACTAAAATCTATGTAAAACCAGTTTTAGAATTACTAAAAAATGTAACCGTAAAAGGGATTTCTCACATTACGGGAGGAGGATTTTACGAAAACATGCCACGAATGTTAAACGAAAATGTTTCCCTAAAAATCGACAAAAACGCTTATCCAATATTGCCAATATTTAAACTAATACAAAAAGAAGGAAACATTCCAGAAAGAGACATGTACAATACTTTTAATATGGGAATTGGTATGGCAATTATCGTAAAAAAAGAAGAAGTCCAAAAAGCAATTGAGATACTAGAAAAACAAGGAGAAAAAGCATACCTAATTGGCGAAGTAATACAAGGCAACAAAGATATACAAATAAAATAAGAAAGGTAAAAAGTTATGGAAGTAAAAAGAATTTATGTAAAAAAGAAAGAAGGATTTAACGGAGAAGCAAAAGACTTGATGGCAGACCTTCAAGAAAACCTAAAAATCAAAGAGTTAGAAAATATCATCATTTTAAATCGATATGACGTAGAAGGAGTAAGTGAGGAGACCTTTGAACAAGCAAGAAACACTGTTTTTGCAGAACCACAAGTAGACGAAAGCTTTCTAGAAGAATACCCATTCCAAGACCAAGACTATATATTTGGTGTTGAATTCTTACCTCGGTCAATTTGACCAAAGGGCAAATGCTTTAGAAGAGTGTTTGCAAATTCTAGCTGGAGGAAACAGACCAATCGCGAAATCAGCAAAAATCTATATTTTACAAGGAAATTTACAAGCAGAACAATGTGAAAAAATTAAAAAATATATGATTAATCAAGTTGATTCTAGAGAATGTTCCTTAGAAAAACCAGAAAATTTAACAACCAAAATGGAAGAGCCAGAAGACGTAGCAATTGTAGAAGGCTTTATCAACATGACAGAAGAAGATTCTCACAAATTTTACGAAAAATATGGATTTGCTATGGATTTTGCAGACCTACAATTCTGTCAAAACTATTTTAAAGAAGTAGAAAAAAGAGACCCTACTATGACTGAAATGAAAATGATAGATACTTACTGGTCAGACCATTGTAGACATACCACTTTCTTGACTAAACTAGAAGTATTAGACATTAAATGGGACTTACTAAAAAAAGTATACGAAGATTATTTAAAAGCAAGAGACGTAGTTTATGAAAATAGAAAAGCAAAAGATATCTGTTTAATGGACGTAGCAACTATTGCAGCAAAAGAACTAAAAAAAGCAGGTTATATGAAAGAATTAGACGAAAGCGAAGAAATCAATGCATGTAGCATCAAAGCAGATATTTTAGTAGATGGAAAACCAGAAGAATACTTAATTATGTTCAAAAACGAAACCCATAATCACCCAACTGAAATTGAACCATTTGGTGGAGCAGCAACCTGTTTAGGAGGAGCTATCCGTGACCCATTATCAGGAAGAGTGTATGTATATCAAGCCATGCGTGTAACTGGTTGTGGAGACCCAAGAAAAACCGTAGAAGAAACAATGCCAAATAAATTACCACAAAGAAAACTAACCAATGAAGCAGCAAGAGGCTACAGTTCTTATGGAAATCAAATAGGACTTGCCACAGGTCAAGTAGCAGAAATTTACCATGATGGTTATGTAGCAAAACGTATGGAAATAGGAGCCTTAGTAGGTGCAGCCCCAAAAGAAAATGTAGTTCGTAAAAGACCAGAGCCAGGAGATATTGTTATTTTATTAGGAGGAAAAACTGGTAGAGATGGTTGTGGAGGGGCAACAGGTTCTTCCAAAGCGCACACAAGTGAGTCCCTAACAAGTTGTGGGGCAGAAGTACAAAAAGGAAATGCGCCAGAAGAAAGAAAAATCCAAAGATTATTTAGAGATGGAGAAGTAACAAAAATCATTAAAAGATGTAATGACTTTGGAGCAGGAGGCGTATCCGTCGCCATAGGAGAATTAGCAGACGGTTTAGTTATCAACCTAGACAAAGTGCCTAAAAAATATGAAGGTTTAGATGGAACCGAACTTGCTATTTCTGAGTCACAAGAAAGAATGGCTGTGGTAGTAGCCAAAGAAGATGCAGATAAATTAGTAGCGTTTGCAGAAAAAGAAAACTTAGAAGCAACGATTGTGGCAGAAGTAGTAGAAGAACCAAGAGTAAAAATGTATTGGAGAGGAAATCTAATTGTAGATATTGCAAGAGAGTTCTTAGACACCAATGGGGACGTAAAAAATCAGACTGTAGAAGTGGTAAAACCAGAGGAAGAAAAATCTTACTTTAAACCACAAAAAGTAGAGAACTTAAAAGAGAAATGGGAACAGACAATTACGGACTTAAATTGTTGTTCACAAAAAGGATTAGTAGAACGTTTTGACAGTACCATTGGAGCAAATACTGTAATTATGCCATTTGGAGGAAAATATCAATTAACGCCTGCGCAAGGGATGGTAGCAAGAATCCCAACCTTAAAAGGATATACTGACAGTGGAACGATTATGACATATGGTTATAATCCAAACTTAGCAAGCTGGAGCCCATTCCATGGAGCTGTATATAGCATAATCGAGTCAGTTTCAAAATATGTAGCGTTAGGAGGAGACTATAAAAAAGCATACTTAACTTTGCAAGAGTACTTTGAAAAATTAAGAAATGATAACACTAGATGGGGCAAGCCATTAGCCGCTATTTTAGGTGCTTATCTAGTACAAAAAGAATTAAAAATAGCAGCCATCGGTGGAAAAGACAGTATGTCAGGTTCGTACAACGAATTAGACGTACCACCAACTTTAGTATCTTTCTGTATTGGAGAAACCGATACGACAAAAGTAGTATCAAACGAATTTAAACAAGCAGGCTCTAAAGTAGTATTATTAAAAACAAAAATGGGACAAGAAGATATAATTGATTTTGACGATTTGAAAGAAAATTATGAAATCATACACACTTTGGTTGAGCAAGAAAAAGTATTATCTGTTAGTACCATTACCCATGGCGGAATAGCAGACGTGGTGACCAAAAGCTGTATGGGTAACAAAATAGGATTTCAATTTGAAAAAGACTTGCCAGATTTATTCCATCCATATTATGGTTCATTTGTCATCGAACTAAAAGAAGGGGTAGAAGTAGAAAAAGCAGAAGTTTTAGGAGCAACAACGAAAGAAGAAAAAATTGTAGTAAATAGCGAAGTAACTTTTGACCTAGACAAAGTAATTGCGATGTGGGAAGAACCATTAGAAAAAGTATTCCCAACCAAAGTAAAGAAAGAAACTAAAAAAGCCAATAACATTTTAAGTAATAAAACTTGCACAATTACTAGAAAAAATCCAATTACTAAACCACGCGTATTTAGATCGGAAGAGCGTCGTGTAGGGAAAGAGTGTTGGATCGAGTGTA
>CAMSQT010000125.1 GCA_947062645.1 uncultured Clostridium sp.
GATCTACACTCGATCCAACACTCTGTCCCTACACGACGCTCTTCCGATCTTTTGGTTATCTCATTTTTATGAGTAGGATACCTCAAAATAAATCCATACTCTGCACAATGCTCTATCAGCCATTTTTGCAGAGGTGTCGATTCTTGTTTTTGATCTAGCACTTGATAATCAAGTGAAACAATATCAACAGCAAGACCTATTTCATGCTCGCTAGTTCGTGGCAGAGTTACCCAATAAGATGCTTTTTCTTCTGCTTCTGCTTGATTACTTCCTAACTTCATAAATTGATTTCTTTTTTGCTCGAATAATATTGTTTGTGCTTGACTAGTTCTATAACTTGAACAAACTAATGGCTTCAATCCTTGTTTTCTAGCATCTGACAGCATTTGTTCTAGTGGTTCTACAATTCTACTATCAACTTTATGCTTGGTTTCTACACTTTGTAATTCAAGCTGATAATTCTCTGGTATTTTATGGTCTTTATTGACCAAAATCAAATTCCATTCTGTATTTTGGTTATTTGCTTGTGGATTTTCTAATTCTACTGTCAATACATTATTACCTTCAACTGTAGCACCTGTCTCTTGGGTTTGCTTTTCTAGTTGATTATCTTTCTTTTGGTTTGTTAGCATGACAATTACTAAAACAACGCCTAGTATGATTGACCAGTTTTTTATGAATTTTTTTGGATTAAATTTTCTTTTCTTTCTTTTTATCTTTTTCATTTATCCTTCCTTATTTTAATAGTGGAGATAAATGTTCAATTGGGGACTGTCCCTAATTGAACATTACTGCTTTAAGCGTAAGTATCCGAAGCTCGTCCCATACGTTGTAAGCTAAGTTTAGACGGAAGACTAAAGTCGGTTTTGCTCCTGCTCTATTTTTGTCTACAACACAAGCATAGTAGCGTACATCTGGGTCTTCGAATTTTTCTAAGTCAAAGTATTGGGTGTCTACTTCGTTTAAAGAATATTCGTAATTTTGTAAGGTGTCTCGGTTAATTTGCTTGAATAAGGTTAAGGTATCTAATACCTCTTTTACAGTTCTACTAACTGCTAAGTCGTTTACGTTTAGGTTAACTGGTAAGGTGTCACTTTCTGCTAGTTGCAAAGTTGAGCAAATGTAAATTCCAAAGTTTTGGGCAATGTTTGATAAAATGGTTGCTGTTTTCTTTAACTCTTCCCCAATTCCAATGTTTGCTGTGTCTGTTTTTAAGGTATCATAAAAAACATATTCTATTTTTTCTTTATAATAGTAGTTCATGATTACTTTTTTTAGTTCATCATTGGTATGGTCTGTAATATTGATAAAATAAATAGAGTTTTTGATTTGTTTGTTTACCCAATTGGTTACTTCTATTACTTCTCGAAATTCTTTGGATACTTCTAGTAGTCTTTTGGCAAAATCTTTTTGCTTTTCTTTTTCTTCTTTTAGCACAAATCCGTCTTCGTCTACTTTCACTTTTTTTGGATCGTCTGGTCTAAATTTAAATTCTAAGAGTTCTCCTTCTGTTTTTGAAATTTCGATTCCATGTTTTTTTTGTATTTCTTTATTGTTTAAAATAGTAGTAATTAGACAAAGCCTCATTTTTTCTTCTGCCATTTCGTTCGAGATGATTAATACCTTCTTTTGATGCACTAAAGCTGTATGGGTTGCAATATCAATGGTAAATCTACTCTTTCCAGCATTAGATGGCATGGCATAAGCCATGGTTTCTCCTTTTCGAATTCCTTTAAATACTTTTGTTAGAATAGGAAATGGCAATGGCAATCCATTGGTTAGGTTGTTATCTCCTAATTGTAAGAAAGTAGTTAATCCTTCATTTAATATGGCTCTTTTAAATTTTTCTGTATCATTTACCTGAATAACAGCATTTTCTACCTCTTCTACTGACATTTTATCATATAACTGATATTCCTTTATCTCGATTACCTTTTCTTGAATGCTTTGAATTGGTATTGCTAAATAACTTCTTCTTAAGACAAACAGTTTTTTTAAATCAATATAAATTTTTTCCATGTCATAGTTTTTGTCTCTTACTTCTTTTTTTAATTTCACTTTTAAGTTATAACTTTCTTCTGTGTCTTTTGCAAAATTAAAGCCTTTTTTGGCAAGTTCACTTGTATAGGCTCCGCCTTCTGTGAAGATTACACTTTTATAAATGTTTAATAATTCCTCGTCTTCAAAATAACATTCTTCGTATAAATAAAAATATTTAATGATATATCTAGGATCTGTTAATAATAGACCAATATATTGTCTTTCTAAATCTTTGTTACTTAAATGTTTCGGAAATATTCCTTCTATTTCATTTTCTTCCTCTATTTCTTCTGTTTCTACTATTTCTTTTTGTGGACTTTCTGTTCTCATCATAGGCTTTTTTTGTCGTAACATCTGTATTTTCTCTAAGGCTGATGCATAATCTTTCATTTCTAAATCTTCTTTAATTTCTTGAAGTAGTCCTGAATTTTCAGGTGTGACTGGTATATTATTAATCAATTCATATAATTCTTCTTGGTTCATAATTTAACCTTTTCCTTTCTATCTTTTGTAGTTTTAAGATGGAAGCTATCTTCCTCCTCCACCTCCGCCGTCCACCGTCCGGCCTCCGGCCTCCACCGGAAAATCCTCCACCACCACCAGTAGCAGAAGAATAGGTTGTTGACATAGAACTAGTTATAGCACTTGAAAAACTACTCGAAAAGTTTGTGTTTAGCATTAAATACATATAACCATATGTATGCATATCCCATTGCTCATTAATGTTAGGATATACAATTTTTAATTGTTTTAACACTTTATGGGCAATTCCAAAAACTGTTGCATAAACTAAAAAATTTTCCCAAATTGCTACTTCTGGAATTTCTCTTTTGTCTAACATTGAAAAGTCTTCCATGTATTTTTTTAACCCTTTCCATTTTTCACGTTCATTAACGCCTTCTTGTGTTAAAACATTGATTTTACTATTCAATATACCATATATAATTAATTGAATAATAACTGCCAACATAAGCAACATCATTGCCCATGGCACGATACCATAAAATATGGATATGGTAGAAATTCCACTTATGAAGAAAATGGAAATGACTAAGAAGATGGTAAAAGTAGTTAATTTGGCTTTTTTATCTTTTTCTTGCTTATCCGCTAATTGTTTTTGATACAAGGTTTGTTCAGTTGCATTACTGATATCACTCTCTAATTTTAAAACTTTACTTCGCGATTTTTTAATGTATTTTTCTAATTCTTTTGTGTCTATTTGACCATTTGTTTTATCAGTTGCCTTTTTTAAATATTCAAAAATCACTTTCTCGTCACTTGCCAATCCCTGTGGTGCTTGTTCTAAAATTTTAATCGTAATTATTTTGTCGTCTTGTTCAAATTTAAGAAATTTCTTTAAACTTAAATTTAATAAGGTTGCTGTAAATATTCTTCCTAAGTAAGTACTATTGTTAAATCCTCCTACTTGTTTAACTAAAAGTGCTAGTGCTTCTGCTGGTGTGCTGTCACTTCTTGGTATTTCTCTATAGTAGGTTAGTTTTTGAGTTGGTTTTATTTTTTTGCTTGTTTTTATTTTTTTTATGGTTTTAATACTTGACCTCACACTAAAAATAAGCAAAATAATGCCACCTATATTAACAGCAATCCCTAAGATTGTTTTAGTTGTTTCTTTCATTTTTCTTCTAGCATTTGCTTGATTAACCCAAGTGGTTTCTTCTTCTACTACTTGGGTTAAACGTGGTTTATTTTCTCCTCTTTTAATTGTTCCTAACATATTTTCTGGGAATAGAGTTCTTATTTCTACATATCTTCCTGCTCGAAATTGATTGATATTAAATTCTATTTTATTAGTATCCGTTACATAAATTTCTCCGTTTAGATCTTCAGTATGTCCCCAAACTTTGATATCTTCTTTATTGTCTGCATGGCTTGGCAAATAAATGGTTCCTGTTATATTTTTGGCATCTACTTCAAAATCTTTTCCTACAAATTGCCAATATAATTCTCCATAGTCACTATATTTTGAAATAGCATCTTCTACTTGATAAGATATTTCGTAGACCCTTAGATCGGAAGAGCGTCGTGTAGGGAAAGAGTGTTGGATCGAGTGTAG
>CAMSQT010000126.1 GCA_947062645.1 uncultured Clostridium sp.
ATGAGGCATTGTGACTGGAGTTCAGACGTGTGCTCTTCCGATCTTTAAAGATATTATCCCAAATCATGTTATTTCAACTGATTTAAAAGACTTTCCTAAAGAATTCCAAACAGAAGAATTTGAAGGAAGAAGTATGCTTGTTAAAAAATTAAAAATGATACCAGTAGAATGTATTGTTAGAGGTTATATTACTGGCTCTGGCTGGAAAAGCTACAAACAAGATGGCACAGTTTGTGGTATTAAGTTACCAGAAGGCTTACAAGAATCACAAAAATTGCCTGAACCAATTTTTACGCCAACAACAAAAGCCTCTGAAGGGCATGACGAGAACATCTCTTTTGAAGAGGTTTGTAATTTAATTGGAAACGATTTAGCCCAAGAATTACGCAGTAAAACCATTGAAGTTTATTCAAAATGTGCTAAATATGCTGCAACAAAGGGCGTTATTATTGCTGATACCAAATTTGAATTTGGTCTTGATGAAAATAATAATTTAGTGATTGGTGATGAAGTCTTAACTCCTGATTCTAGTAGATTTTGGCCTGCAAATGATTATGAAGTAGGAAAATCACAAAAAAGTTTTGATAAACAATATCTTCGTGATTGGATTAAATCTACTGGTTATGACCCAGAAGCTGGCACACCTATTCCAGACGAGGTAATTGCTACTACAGTTAGTAAGTATAAAGAAGCTTATAAACTTTTGACAGGGAAAGATTTTTAATAAAATTTTACAGGGATTCTTTCTACAAAAAAATTTCAAGGGAACTATGGAGTTCCCTTTTCTTGTTCAATTTGCCAAAATGACTTTTGCTACTATTATGAAAAAAAATATCATAATTCCAAATGGAATATTTAAAATAATATCTTCTAAATAATATTTAACAAAATCCCATTTTGTCTTGAAGCTTCTTGGACCTAGCTGTACTGGTACATCTCCTATACCTAGCAATATTATTAAAAAAATGCTAATACAAGCATTTATAATCCGCCAATAAAACGGAATTTTATTAATACTGCTTAACGCTACAACTTGTAAAACAGATATAGCAATTGTATAAACTACATATTCAATTTTTTTCCATCTACCCATTTGCCAGCATAACCAAGCAAACCATATTGGCATTGATAATACTGTAATTACAATCATAATTTTACCATAAACACAAATTCAAAAACTTCTAAGTGTCAGCAATCTATTTATCTTCTATCAAAAAAGACACAGCTCTTAAAACTGTATCTTCTCAAACTTATCCTTATCAATATCTTTTGGCACCTCAATTGGATATTTACCAGTAAAACAGCCATCACAAAAGCTATCTACCTTACAATCCTTTGTAATCTCTTTCAAACTCTCTAAACTTAAATATTCCAAACTATCAGCACCAATTTCTTGTCTAATCTCCTCTACCGTCTTACCATGTGCAATTAAATTCTCTCTTTTATCCACATCGGTTCCAAAATAGCAAACATCCACAAAAGCAGGAGACGCTACTCTAATATGTACCTCTTTTGCTCCAGCAGCCTTTAAAGACTTAATAATTCTAGTAATAGTAGTTCCTCTTACAATAGAGTCATCCACTAAAACTATCTTTTTGTCTTTTACAGTATGTTTTAAAGGATTTAATTTTAAATTCACTAATTTCTTTCTCTTATTTTGTGTATTTTGGATAAAAGTTCTTCCAATATATTTACTCTTGATAAAGACAAAATCATAAGGAATTTTAGATTCTTTTGAGTAACCGAAGTGCCGCATCATTCCCAGAATCTGGAACAGAAGCTACAATATCGGCATCAACTGGTGCTTGTTTTGCTAAACATCTTCCTGCTTCCTCACGAAATAGATGTACATTAATACCATCAATGGTTGAGTCTGGTCTTGCAAAATAAATATATTCAAATACACAAGCACCTTTTTTCTCATTTGGTAAAAACTTTTCACTAATTACTTCATTATTAACAACTGTTACTACTTCTCCTGGCTCAATATCACGGTCAAAAGTTGCTCCCATAATATCTAAAGCACAACTTTCAGAAGCAAATACAATATCTTCTCCAAAATGTCCTATACAAAGTGGTCTAAATCCTTGTGGATCTCTTACCGCAATCATTTTTTGTGGAGATAAAATTAAAAGTGAATACGCTCCTTTTATAATTTTCATTGTATTTTTAACAGCATCTTCAATCGAACCAGTTTTTAGTCTTTCCCTTACAATAACATGGCAAATAATTTCTGTATCACTTGTTGTTGTAAAAATTGCACCTTGCTCCTCTAATTCTCTTTTTAGTTCTACCGCATTTGTTAAATTTCCATTATGCACAATTGCTAAATTTCCTTTTTTATGTCTTACTACCATTGGTTGTGCATTTTCCTTTTTACTTGTACCTGTTGTAGAATAACGCACATGACCAATTGCCATCTTTCCTTGTGGCATATTACTTTGAACCTCTTTGGTAAATACCTCTGAAACCAATCCAACATCTTTATGAAAATGAAGAATCCCATCTTCATTAATAGCCACTCCGGCAACTTTCTTCTCCTCTATGTTGTAAGGCTGACAAGCCGATACAAACTTGTCCTATTAAATCTTCTTTTGCTTCTTTAGAATAAATTCCAAATACTCCACATTCTTCTTTTACTTTATCAAACATTTTCTTTTATCCTTTCTTTTTTGTTTTGCATCATCTTTATAAGCTAATTTGACTTTCTTACCTTTCTTATGCTAAACTACAATTATATAAATTTAGGAGGTAATCTTATGTACCATTTAGTTGTATTTGCTTCTGGCAATGGTTCTACTTTGCAAACTATCATTGATAGTATAGAAACCCACGAACTAGAAGCCAAAATTGATTTAGTTGTTTCTGATAATCCAAATGCCTATGCTCTAAAACGTGCCGAAAAACATGATATAGATACCTATATCATTCAAAGCAAAAAATCTGAAGCAAGAGATTTAGAATTATCTAACATACTTTCTAACTATAAAATTAACCTAATTGTACTTGCTGGTTATTTAAAAATGATTGGTCCAAAATTACTTCAAACTTATACCATTATCAATACCCATCCTTCTTTACTACCAAAGTTTGGTGGCAAAGGAATGCATGGCATGCATGTTCATGAAGCCGTTGTGGAAGCTAAAGAAAAAATTACTGGTGCTACCATTCATTTTGTAAATGGAGAATATGATAAAGGTACTATTATCAGTCAAACAAAAGTTGAGGTTTTGTCTACCGATACAGCTGAAGATGTTTCTTGCAAGGTACAAGCTGCTGAGAAAATTCAGCTAATCGAAGTGCTAAACCGATTTGTTAAGCAGGGAGCGAGGGACGTTCCTTAAATCCCTACTTTGGGGAATGGGGGACACTCCTTTCTTTTTTTTATTTTAACAACTGTCCCCTAATCCCTATTTTGGGGATTTAAGGAACGTCCCTTGCTCCCTGTTTTAATGCTCATAAATTTCTCCAATGTCATTTCTATAGTCTAATTTTTCGTCAATATTATTTTCCATGGCAGAATATGCTTTTTGTTTTGCTTCTTCTAAGGTGTTTCCATTGGTGAAAATACCAAATAGTCTAGAAGTTCCAACAGACATGTAACGGTCTCCTTCTACTGGTTTTGTGCTTGCAAAATAAATTTTTGCTCCCTTTTCTTTGATTGCTTTTGTGTTTAAGGTAAATTCCATTGGTTCTGCATTTTTAATAGCATAATCTGGACTTACTACATACACCATGAAGGTATAGTCTTTTTTAAATTTACAATTTTCAGTTGATAATTTTTGCTCCCAAATATTTTCCATTACTTCTGTAAATGGTGTTTCTAATGAATTTAAAACATTAATTGCTTCTGGGTCTCCAAATCTTGCATTAAATTCTATAAATTTAATTCCTTGTTTGCATTTGAAAAATCCTCCATAAATAACTCCTGTAAATTCTAAGTCTTCTTTGTTTACATATTCAATGGTATCTTGAATTAATTGAGATCGGAAGAGCGTCGTGTAGGGAAAGAGTGTTGGATCGAGTG
>CAMSQT010000127.1 GCA_947062645.1 uncultured Clostridium sp.
TTACTTTTGCACTAGTTGTTTTTACTGCCTTATAGGCATCATATACAACATCTGGTTTCATAACCATGCCTGCCCCACCACCATATGGAGTATCGTCCACTTTTTTGTGTTTATTTTTTGAAAAATCTCTAATATCTATTAAATTGATATCTATTAGCTTTTTTTCTACCGCTTTTCCTATTATGCTTGTTTTTAAAGGTTCAAACATTTCGGGAAAAAGTGTTAAAACATCGAATTTCATTTCTTCCTCCATCCTTTTTACATTAAACCGAGGGATTAGATGTACGGTTATTCTACCTTCTTCTAAATCCACATTTTTTAAGACTTCTGGAATTCCCGGTAAAAGGATTTGTTTTCCTAATCCATCTTTTACAACATATATATCGTTTCCTCCTGTATTAAAAATATCGTCTACGTTACCGAAGTAGTTGCCCTTCGTCGGTATAAACTGCTAAGCCGATTAAATCTACGATGTAATAAACCCCCTCTTCTAATGGTTCTTCTTTTTCTCGATCCACTAAAAGATAGCTTTGTCTCAGTTTTTCTGCTTCTTCTATTGTATTAATACCGCTTAAGTTTCATCAATACCATATTTTTATGATATTTTACTTCTTCGATTTCATATTCTTTTTGTTCTTTTTTGTTTTTGATATATACGCTATTTAACTTGTCAAATCGATTGATATTATCGGTAAAAGGTTTGATTTTTACCATTCCTTTGATTCCAAAGGTATTTACAATTTGACCAATTTCAAGATATTTTGTCATTATTTCTATTCTCCATTATCCAATAAATTCAACGGAAACTCTTTTTTGTTCTTTCATAGCTACAGCCTTCATTACAGTTCTAATCGATTTAGCAAGTCTTCCTTGCTTTCCTATGATTCTTCCCATATCTCCATCTGCTACTTTCACTTCAAAAACAATTGATTTTTCTCCGCTCAAGCTCTTTAATTTCAACAGCTTCTTTATTGTCTACTAAATTTAGAATAATCGTTTCTAAGATATCTTTCATGTTTGCTCCTCCACTTCAAATGACTAAACTTAGTCATTATGCTTTTTCAATTAAAGCTTTTACAGTGTCTGTTGGTTTTGCACCATTTTTAATCCATTTTTCAACTTTTTCTTTGTCTAAAGAAATTGTTGCAGGATCTGTCATTGGGTCATAAGTTCCTAATTGTTCAATTATTTTACCATCTCTTGGGCATCTTGAATCTGCTACCACAATATGATAAAATGGAGCTCTTTTCTTTCCTTGTCTTTGTAATCTAATTTTTACCATTTTTTTCACCTCCAAATTTTTAATAGGGATTAAGGGACGTTCCTTAAATCCCTATTGTGGGGATTAGGGGACACTCCTTTAACTCCTTTATTTATGTACGGTTATCTGCCTAGCTTATTTATTCGCTAACACAGGCTAACTTAAAAGTTAATAACAAAATCATTAAAACTTAAAATTCTTTAGGGCATTTTCGTCAATACCATTTAGCATTTTTCTCATGCCACCTTTATTATTTTTCATTTGTTTCATCATTTTCTGGGTCATTTCAAATGACTTAATAAATTTATTGATGTCTTGTACCGTTGTTCCACTTCCCCTTGCAATACGCTGTCTTCTGCTCGCATTTAAAAGTCTGGTGTTTTGTTTTTCTTTTTTGGTCATAGAACAAATGATGGCTTCTATTTTTTCAAATTCTTTGTCGTCTACTTTTAAATCTTTTATTTGGTTCATTCCTGGTATCATTTTTAATAATGAAGAAAAGGAACCCATTTTTTTTACTTGCCTTAGTTGGGCTAAGTAATCGTCTAAATCTAATTCTTTTTTCTTGAATTGTTTTTCTAATTTTTCTGCTTCTTCTAGGTCAAAGGCCTCTTCTGCTTTTTCAATAACTGATAAGATGTCTCCCATTCCTAAGATTCTTCCTGCCATTCTTTCTGGATGGAATACCTCGATGTCACTTAATTTTTCTCCTGTTGCTGCAAATTTGATAGGTCTATTGGTTACTTTTTTTACAGATAAGGCAGCCCCACCTCTTGTGTCACCATCTAATTTGGTTAAAACAACACCATCAATTCCTAGCGTTTCATTGAATTTTTCTGCTACATTAACAGCATCTTGCCCTGTCATACTGTCTACTACTAATAGAATTTCATGTGGCTTGCTATTTGCTTTTAGATTTTTTAGTTCTTCCATTAGTTCTTCGTCAATGTGCAGACGTCCTGCGGTATCTAGTATGATAACATCGTTTAATTTCGAGATGGCTGTTGACATCGCCTGTTTTGCAATGTGTACTACATCTTTTGAAGTTTCATTGGCAAATACTGGTATGTTTAATTGTTTTCCTACTACTTGTAATTGTTTGATGGCTGCTGGTCGATATACGTCACAAGCTACTAATAATGGGTTCTTCCCTTGTTTTCTAAGCAAATTAGCTAGTTTTCCTGAAGTTGTGGTTTTACCAGAACCTTGCAATCCTACCATCATAATAACAGTTGGTGGATTGGGTGTAAAGTTGATTTTGCTTTCGGTTCCACCGCAATAATTCTACTAATTCGTCTTTTACAATTTTAATTACTTGTTGCCCTGGTGTTAATGATTTTAAAACATCTTGCCCTAAGGCTTTTTCTCCGAATTGTTCCGATAAAGTCTTTTACAATTTTATAGTTTACGTCAGCTTCTAAAAGGGCAAGTTTTACTTCTCGCATCATTTCTTTTAGGTCACTTTCTGTTATTCTTGCTTTTCCTCTAATTTTTTTGGTTATTTCTTGTAACCTAGAAGATAATCCTTCAAAAGCCATCGGTTTCACTCCTTTATTTTAAATTCTTTAATTCTTTTTTGATGTCTTGTAATTGTTTATTTGTTTTTTGGTCTAATGCTTGTTTTTGTATTTTTTCTATTTGCTCTAAAATGACATCTAGTTTTTGTTGTTTTTTTTGTGCTTTTTTCATGAAATGTAGATGTTTTTCATATTCATAAAGCTTTTTTTCCCCTTTTTTTAAAATGTCACGAACCGCTTGCCTTGTTATTTCATTGTTTTCAGCAATTTCGGTTAGGGATAAATCTTGGTTATAGTAATTGTCTATGATTTCATATTGTTTTTTGGTTAATAACTTGCCATAGATTTCGTTTAATATACTGATTTCTATATTTTTTTCCATTGTTATTACCTCTTTTATTTTGTAATGCTAATATACTTTACATCATTTTTTTAGTTTTGTCAAGGGTTTTACGAAAAAAAGACTACGTTTTTTAAATTTCGTAGTCTTTCTTAATTTATTTCTTAAACACTCCTGATTCCAAGTCCCCATTTAAACCCGGAACCATTGGGGAACTGTTGAATCTTTTTATGCACCTGTTATAATAAAGTATAAAATTCTATAGACAATAACACTAAGTGCGCAAGTTCCTATGGTTAATAAGATAGTTGCTTCTGGTGATAATCTGTTTTTTCTTACCTCTTTTACTTCTTCTTCCATTTTTTATTCCTCCTTTTATTTAATTCCTTTTAATCGTTTGTATTTTTGATAAGCTATGGTTGCTACTATTGTTACTGTTGTAAGAGCTGTTACAATGATAAATATGATGTCGTTTCCTGTTTTTGGAATAGAAGCACTTTGGCTACTTCCATCTCCTTTATAGATAGTATTGTCTTCAAATTCTTCGTCACTATCTTCGTCGTCATATAAGGTATCGTCATCATCATCGTAGTCGTCACTGTCGCTGTCACTGTCTTCATCGTCATCAAAATATATATCGTCAGGGTCATCCTCGTCTTTTGCTTCTACTGTCAACTTACAACTTGCTGTTTTTTCGCCATCCTCTGTAATTGCTGTAATGACTGCTGTTCCTTCTGCTATTGTTGTGATAATTCCGTTTTGGTCAACAACTGCTACTTCTTTATTAGATCGGAAAGAGCACACGTCTGAACTCCAGTCACAATGCCTCATCTCGTAT
>CAMSQT010000128.1 GCA_947062645.1 uncultured Clostridium sp.
ATTCCAAAGGTATTTCGTAAATAGATACTAGACATTTGTGCAAATTGCAATAAATTGATTGGTTTACAGTTGGTGTTAGATCCTGCGTCAATTAATAGTAATTGACTTTTATAGGCTGGTAAGATTCCGTGCTAAGGCTGGTCTATCAATTCCTTTAATTCTTCCTACTAAAAGAGTGGCTCCTGTTAGCAATGCTCCTGAGTTTCCTGCTGAAATAAAGACATCTCCTTCGTTTTCTTTTAACATTTTAAATCCTACTACCATAGAAGAATCTTTTTTATGTTTGATAGCAACCGTTGGGGTATCTTCCATTTCAATGATTTCATTTGCATTTTTTATTTTTAGTCTATCTGATATTTCTTCTGGCTCTTTTCCATAGAATTCTTTTATTTTGCTTCTTATTATTTCTTCTTTTCCTATTAAAACTACTTCTGCTTTTATTTTGTTAATCGCATTTACGGCTCCTTTGATGTTAGCATCTGGTGCGTTGTCTCCTCCCATTGCGTCTAATAATATTTTCATTTATTTTTTTCCTCCTAAGACCTGTCTAAATTTATTATATTTTCGGTATCTATATTTTATTATTCTTTCGGAAAAAAAGCAAGTAGTTTATTTAATTTGATTTTTTTAATCTTAGTAATATTAATATTGCAACAATAACTAAATTTAATCCTATTAGTATTTCTACTATCGCTAAATTTTTTTCTAAATTAGTTGACTTTAAATATTTTATAATATTAGCTAATTCTTCTGTATCTTTGTCATTTTGGCTAATGCTAATTTCTTGTTTATCTTCTTTTAATTGGTTTGTTATGGACTGCATAATACTAGCAGATGCCATACCTATAAAAATAGTATTTATCGCAACAATTAAAACGATTACAATTATCTTCTTTAGCTTATAGCTATCCACTTTTCTACTCCTTTTACAATTCAAATTCTACAAAAGGTTTCCTTTTTACTTTATTGGGTACAATCTTAAATAAATTTTGTGCTTGTTTTACTGCTTCTTTTACTTTAACATCATTATTCGTATAAATGTAGGCTACAATTCCACCTGGTTCTACTTTATCACCAACTTTTTTGTCAAATACAATACCGCTTCCTATGTCTAGTTTATCAGCTAAATTCCCTCTTATGGCATTTAAGTATTTAGCTAATGTTCTTACTTTATTAACATCAATTTCTTCGATATATCCTTCTACATTTAAAGTAACAGGCACCCTATATTTAGCTATAATTTCTTTTTCTATTGCTTTAATGTCTCCTCCTCTTGAGGCAATAAGTATTTTAAAACTATTTAGTGCTTCTTTATTTTGAAGAACTTCTTTTATCATTTTTCTGCCTTTGCTTTCGTCTTTGCATATATTGGATGTCTTTAAAATTTTACTTCCAAATTGTAAGATTATTTCTTCTATTTCCTTTGGCATATTTCCTGACAAGTATTCATAGATTTCTCTTAATTCTAATATATTTCCAAAACATCTTCCAATTGGTTCATCTAATCTTGTTACTACACACCCTACATTTCTCATCATCTTTTTTCCTAATTTTACTAAATACTTTGATAATGTTTTAGCATCTGTTAATGTTTTAACATATGCCTTATCACCATACGTTATTTGGAAAAATATATCATAAAATCCTAGTGCAATTTTTTGACTTACTATACTAGTTGCAATTAGTTCTATGCTATTATCACAAGCAATTTCATGTCTCAATTTATACATTTTTTCTTCGATTGGCACTAAATTGTTTACACTCTTTAAGATTCCCATTCCATATTCTGAAATAGATTTTTTTAAATTTTCAACATTTTCTTCTAATTGATAGCCTGGGATTGAAAGCAATCTATCTTCCATGCCTAATTCTCTTCCTATTACTTTTGCTGTAGGAACCCCTAAACTATTAATAGCCACCATTAACATCAAAATAATTTTATCACTAATTCCACCGATGGTATGAATATCTGTAATTTTGTTAGAAACTCTATAAAATTCTAGTTCTTCTCCTGTTTCTGCCATTGCCTGAATAAAATATGCCATTTCGTTCTCAGACAAACCATAGCTATACATCGCTGTCATTAATGCTGCAGCTTGTGCATCTGATATTTCTTCTCTAAAATAGCCAAATATAAAAAATCTTATTTCTTCTTCTGTTAATATTTCTCTTCTTCTTTTTTTGGCTATTATATCTCTTATATACATATTTATCTGTCTCCTATTCCTCAATATTTATTGAATTATCAAATACTTTATTTTGAATTGACCATAATTCTTTGAACATACCATCTTGTTTTAAAAGTTCTTGGGGTGTTCCTGCTTCTACAATTATCCCATCACGCATGGCAATTATTTTATTACAATGGATTAACGTATTTAATCTGTGTGCAACTATTATTTTTATTTTGTCTTCTTCTCTTCTTAATTGTTCTACTACATATTCTTCTGTACTAGCGTCTAAGTTTGCTGTAGATTCATCTAATACTAAGACATCTGGATCTGTTATTAAAGCTTTAGCTATTGAAAATCTTTGTTTTTCTCCAGAAGATAAATTGGTTCCACCTTCTTCAATCATAGAATTATAACCATATGGCGCTTTTTCCATGAATTTATCCATTTTTACCATCGAACATACTTTATCTAAATCTTTATCAGTTGCTGTTTCTTTACCAATTGTTAAATTATTGTGTATTGTATCTTGAAACCAGAAGTCATTTTGCGATACATAAGCTATTTTTTTCCTAATCGATGCTTTGGTAAATTCATTCATGTTTTTATTGTTTAAGTTTACTTCACCCTTGTTAGGATCAAAAAATCCCATAATTAATTTTATTAGTGTTGTTTTACCACATCCACTTTCTCCAATTATCCCAATAGATTCTCCTTTATTTACTGTAAAGTTAATACCTTTTAACGTTGGTTTTCTTAGTCCATAAGCAAATTCTACCTCTTTAAATTCTATTTTTTCTATTTTTTCTTTGAAGTGTTGCTTTTTTTTATCCATTTCTTCTTCTGTTGTTGTTTTGAACACATCGTCTAGTCTTTCTAATATAACTGAAGTTTGAATCATCTGCTCTTTCATCATAGATAATTGCATGACTGGTGTGAATATGTAGTTGATATACATGTATGCTGTCACTAAATTTCCCATTGTTATAGAGCCTTCCATAACGAAAACGCCTAGTACTCCTAACATGAATATTTGTCCAATATTGCTAATGGTAGAAACAACATTACTTTGTATTTGATTATCAATTTCATTTTTGTATTGAATGTCTTGATATTTTTTATATTTTTCGGCCATTCTACGTTCCATCAATTTTTCAGAATTATAATTTTTTACTGTTTCGTTTGCATCAAAAGTAGCCATAACAAAAGCTGAAACGTCTGTTGCAGATTTTATTGCTGCTTTAGATTGTTCCATTAATCGATTTTGAAATGCTTTTTGTGTAAATATCATTAATTCTTGTATTACAATTGAAACTACTAACATTTGCCAACTAATGCCTAGTATTAAGAAAAAAGCCCAAATAGCATAAAAGAAATCTATTAAAAAATCTAAAGAAAAATCCGTTATGGTTCCTCTTAAACTATCAGCATCTTCATATCTTGCATGGACGTCTCCTGTTGTTCTCATGGAAAAGAATGACATTGGCAAATTAGTAATTCTATTATAAATATTAATGATAAGTTCTTTGTCTAATGCACGATTAAACTTTATATAAAATTTTTCTTTCATAATGTTTAATTCTATGGTTAGTAAAAATACGCCACATACTCCTAATATAGCAATTAACATTGTTCTTAATTTGTTATTGGGTAACAAATTATCTATTAAATAGGAATAAAACCATGTACTAACCATACTAACACCAGATATTATTCCAGTAAAGATAGCCATAAGATCGGAAGAGCACACGTCTGAACTCCAGTCACAATGCCTCATCT
>CAMSQT010000129.1 GCA_947062645.1 uncultured Clostridium sp.
GTGTGGTGTTCTTTTGTTTTTAATTGTTTTGTTGTTGTTGCTTCTTTATTATTATCATAATTTAACATTAAAAACAACAACCCCCCCCAAACAACACCTCCATTTCACCTCAAATTAATTCCTAAGTTTTTGAATAATTTCTACTAAGGCTTCTACCAAATAATCTACATCCTCTTTTGTATTATCTTCTCCAAAAGTAACTCTAAGGGAGCCACTAGCTAATTCATTAGAAAGTCCAATTGCTTCTAAAACATGAGAAGGTGCTGTAGATCCAGACGTACATGCAGAACCTGCTGATGCACAAATTCCTTTTGCATCTAAATTTAATAGTAGGGCTTCTCCATCAATATTAGAAAAAGCAAAGTTTGCATTCCCAGGAAGCCTTGCTTGCATTCCTCCATTTAATACGGCTCCTTCTATTTTTTCTTGTACTTGTTTAATAAAGTCATCTCGTAAGGTTTTTAACTGTTTCATATGCTCTGGCAAATTCTGTTTTGCTAGTTCGCAGGCTTTTCCTAATCCTACAATTCCGGCTACGTTTTCTGTTCCAGCTCTTTTATTTTTTTCTTGATGACCACCTTCCATAAATTTTTGAAATTCAATTCCGTTTCTTACATATAATGCTCCTATTCCTTTTGGGGCATTTAATTTATGCCCTGATAGTGATAAACTATCAATTCCCATTTTCTTTACATCAATAGGGACATTTCCACAGGCTTGCACAGCGTCTGTGTGGAATACAATGTTGTACATTCTCGCAATTTTTGAAATCATTTCAATTGGCTGTAAACTTCCAATTTCATTATTGGCAAACATAATGGTAATTAGGATGGTATCATTTCGAATGGCATTCCTTAATTCTTCTATATCTACAATTCCTTCTTTGCTTACGTTTAAATACGTTACTTCAAACCCTTCTTTTTCTAAGCTTTGGCAAGTATGAAGCACAGCTGGATGTTCTATTTTAGAAGTTATAATGTGTTTTCCTTTTTTTCGATTACTATAAGCGATTCCTTTAATTATGGTGTTGTCACTTTCTGATCCACAACCGGTAAAATAAACTTCATTACTATTACAGCCAATTAGATTTGCTACCTTTTTCCTGGCTTCTTCTATAGCTTTTTTAGACATTCTTCCTATACTATAAAGTGAAGAGGCATTTCCATATTTTTCACTAAAATATGGTAGCATTTCTTGCAAGACTTCGTCTTTTACTCTTGTGGTGGCTGCATTGTCAAAATATCTTATTTTCATTGCTTTTCTTCCTTTCCTTTTTTATATAGTATTATATTCAAATTGTGTTATTATGCTTCTTAATTTGTTATGCTTTTTATTTTGTCTAAATTTTGGACAACTGCCATGTAACCATATTGATAACATTTATCCATTTTTTCTACATCCAAAAGTCCTGTTTTATCAGTTGCTATTGTTAGAATAAAATCACTTTGCTCTAAGCTTTCTTCTGAAATTTTATTTCCCATAATATCAATAGTTCTCATAGCAATATCCATTACATTACTATTTTCGTCTATGTCATCTGCTTTAAAATTAATAGCAATTACCCTTTCTGCTCCTTGCTTTTTTACCTCTGTTACTGGAATGTTATCAAGTACACCACCATCTAAGAATTTATAATCTTTAAAATCACAAGGGCAAAAAACACCGGGGAAAACTGCTACTTGCTCTTACTGCTTTTCCAATTGGAATATCGGTAATATATTGAGAGTCATCTTCATTTTTGGATGGAATTTGATTAGTAAACACATACTCTTTAGACGTTTTAACATCTACACTAGGAATAACTAATGGCATTTTTGTGATGTCACTAATCTTTTTTACACCCTTTCGAAGGGCAATATTGTTATAGGCTTTTTCAATACTTTCTCCTGTTTTCAAACCTGAAATATTAAAATTTTTATTTTTCATAAAGCTTCCTATTCCTGATACAATAGGAATTGAATTCATTTCTACTACGTCTTTTGCATATCTTTTAAACAATATGTAAATATAATAAGGCGAATACCCCATAGCATACAAAGAGGCAACTAAACTTCCTGAACTAGTTCCTCCTATTACATCAATTTTAATCCCATTATCTTCTAATGCTTTTAAGGCTCCTGCATGGGCAATTCCTCTAATTCCTCCTCCTGATAAGGCAACTCCTAATTTCAAATTAACACCTTCTTTTTTGTTTTTCTTATTATAAAGTATTTACTAATATTATGAATTTAAACTTTAAAATGCTAATAACCTATAAAATAAAAATAATCAAAGGTTATCCGGACATAGCTTGACCGATTACCTTTGATTATTCTTGTTATTTTTGCATACCATCATTGGTATAATAAAATTCTCCTAAACCATAACTTACTTTATAATAACTACCAATAAAGAATGGTTGTAGCTTACTTTCTAGTTCATAAACTGGTGTTACAATTTCCTTTCCTTGGGAATCAATTACACCCCATTTTCCTTCTTTTTTTACGCCTGCAAAACCATATTGGTTAAATTCTGTTGCTTTTTCATATTGATAATCTACTAGCTGTTTTCCTGCACGATCCACATAACCATATTGATTGTCTTTTACAGCTACAAATAGGGCATTTTCTGGATAAACTTCTGTATTTTTTAGTTCTTTTCCTTGTTCATTAAAGTACCTTGTTTGGGTTTCATTGTATATTTTTATGATATCCTTTTCTTTTTGAATGTTAGCATTTTCCATCTCACAAATCTTTTCCATTGTTCTTGCATAAATTTGTGTTGTTTTATTTTGAGCAAGTGTTGTTTCTATCAAGTCTGTACCTTGAATTTTTTGCATAGAATTATAGATAGCTTCTACTTTGGTTTTTCCTGTATCGTCTACAATTCCTAATTTTCCTTCTTCATTACTTGCTAAAAAGTAATTATCATATAAATATTCCATATAATTATATTTTTCTTCGATTAATGTTTTTCCATTTTTGTCTATTAAGCCATATTTGGTACCATTTTCGTTATTAATTCTAATTTTATAATTATTGTTGCTTGTATTTAATATTACAATATTAGGTGAAATATTTGCCTGTGTACCATTTTTATCATACACTGTGGTTTCTTGCTCATTTTTGGCATATACATACATGCCTGTAATATCAATTTCAGAATATTTGATAGGAATTATCACTTGCCCTTGAAGTTTTGCAATTCCATATTTTTTACTTTTTTCTACCACTAATAGCTCATTGGTTTCGTCATATTGAATGGATTGATATTCATAATTTACAATTAATTCTTGATTTTTATTCACACCATATTGCCCATTTTTTGCACATATTAAGTAAGCATTATCATTATCATTTATATTGGTAATTCTTGAAACTTCATTATATTCTGGTTTTAGAATTTCTTTTCCTTTATTATTTAAATAACCATAACGATAGCCCTCTTCCGTTTTCGTAGATACAATATAGCCTGCATGTTGATAATGATTTTCTTCTGTATAATAACCATCTACTTTTACTTCTTGATAAGCAATTTCTGTTATTTTGTTTCCTTTTATATTAATGACTCCTACTTGCCCATCTTGCTTTACTAGTAGTTCACCTTCTTTATATGGTAAACTTTCTATTTCGTCATAAATTGGTTTTGTAATTTGCTTGCCTTCAAAATTAATCAAACCATATTTTCCATCTTGACTATATTTTAAAACACTTTTTTCATACATTAAGTCACTTGATATATTTTTCAATCGAATTGGTTGAATTCCTGTATATTGGTTTAATATTTCTTCGCAATTACCATTTAGTACTTTGCTTTTTTCTTCTTGATAACAAATAAAAAATTGTTTTTCTGGATTTGGTATTTTTACTTCTTCATATTCTGGCTTTACTACTATATTTCCTTGTTTATCCATTACACCGTATTGGTTTTCTTGCTTTAAAATAAAATAATTATACTCATTTA
>CAMSQT010000130.1 GCA_947062645.1 uncultured Clostridium sp.
TTTTAATTTATTATTTTTATGGTGATAGTCTAAGGACTGTCCCCTTGTCCCTAGAATGGGGATTTAAGGAACGTCCCCTAATCCCCGTTTACTAATTTTAATGTTTCTCTTGCTATCATTAATTCTTCATTGGTTGGCACAATATAGACTTTTACTTTTGAGTCTGCTGTTGAAATTTCTGCTTCTTCTCCTCTTATTTTATTTTTTTCTTCGTCTATTTTAACACCTAAAAATTCTAGTTGCTTAGCTATTGCTTTTCTTGAGATTGGTCCTTTTTCACCAACACCTGCTGTAAAGGTAAGTACATCAATTCCTCCCATGGCTACCGCACATCTTGCTACATAGCATGCTACTAAATAATGATAAACATCTAATGATAGAATAGCTTGTTTTCCTCCTGATAAAGCTTCTGTTTCAATATCTCTAAAGTCTACTGATACACCTGATATTCCATAAACTCCTGCTTCTTTGTTTAGCATAAAGTTCATGTCGTCTGCTGATAGATTTTCCTTTTGCATAATAAAGGTAACGATAGATGGGTCTAAATCTCCGGCTTCTGGTTCCCATAGGAATTCCTCCGTAATGGTGTTAAGCCCATACTGGTTTCTACTGATTTTCCATTTTTGATGGCACAAACGCTACATCCTTGCCCTAAGTGACAATTTACAATTTTTAAATCGTTTCTGTCTTTTCCCATCATTTCGGCTACTCGATTAGAAACATATTGATGGGAAGTCCCATGAAATCCATATTTCCTTATGCCATATTTTTGGTAGTACTTATAAGGAATTGGATAGATGTATTTTTCTTTACTGATTGTTTGATGGAAAGCAGTATCAAACACGGCTACCATTTTCATATTTGGTACTATTTTTTGACAAGCTTCAATTCCTAAAATACATGCTGGATTATGTAATGGTGCTAAGTCTGTACATTTTTTAATTTCATCTATTACCTCTTTGGTAATGATAACAGAGTCACTAAATTTTTCTCCTCCATGTACGACTCTATGACCAATTCCACCCAATTCGTCTAAATTTTTTAGTACTCCATAATTTTCATTGGTTAATCTATTTAATACAAAAGCGATTGCTTTTTCGTGATTTTTGGCTGGATGCTCAAATTTATGGGCTTCTCCTTTTACTTTATGCGTTAGAAAGGAATTGGGTTGCCCGATTCTTTCAAAGTATCCTTTAGCTAACATTTCTTCTGTTTCCATATCAATTACTTGATATTTTAATGACGAGCTTCCTGAGTTTAGAACTAAAATTTTCATATACGTTCCTCCTCTTTCCATTAATTTTCTTGGGCTTGCACAGCAGTAATTGCTATAACTCCGAGCAACGTCCTTCGAACTACAGCCTCTAGACAAATCATTAACAGGCTTTGCAATGCCTTGGCAAAGAGGACCGATATGCTTCTGCCTTAGCTAAGCGTTGCACCAACTTATAACCAATATTTCCGTGTATCCAAATTAGGAAAAACCAAGACATTAGCCTCTCCCTTTAAAGGACTATCTGGTGCCTTAAAAGCCGCTACCTCTGGTACAATCGCACTATCTAATTGCAATTCGCCATCTACTAAAAGTGTTGAATCCTTTTGTTTTACTAATTTGGTAGCTTCTATTACTTTTTCTGTTAAAGGTGATTTGGCACTACCATAGGTTGAATACGAAAGCATTGCAACTTTTGGGTCTTTTTCTACTAATTGCCAAAAGCTTTTGCTAGAAGAAATTGCAATTTCTGCTAAGCTCTCTGCATCTGGATTTTCATTTAAGCCACTATCAGCAAAAATAAAGGTTCCATTTTCTCCATATTTACAATCTGGTACTACCATAACAAAAAAGGCAGAAACTAATTTTGTACCGAGGTGCTGTTTTCAAAATTTGCAAAGCTGGTCTTAGGGTTTCTGATGTTGAATGAGCTGCCCCTGAAACTAATCCATCTGCTTTGGTTTCTTCGTCTTTTACCATAAGCATTCCATAATAAACTGGGTCTTTTACTAGTTTTTCAGCATCTTCTATTGTCATACCTTTATTTTTTCTTAATTCATATAATAAATTTACATATTTTTCAAAATTAGTATCTTTACTTGGCTCTACTATTTGAACTCCTTCGATTATAAAGTTATTTTCTTTTGCTTTTTCTTCTATTTTTTCTTTGTTTCCTATTAATATGATATTGGCATATCCTTCTTTTAGAACTTGACTCGTTGCCTCTAAAATTCTTATGTCCTCTGCTTCTGGAAGAACAATTGTCTTAATTTGCTTTCTGGCTCTTTTTTTCACTTCTTCAATAAATGACATTTTTCTTTCTCCTTCTTGTTTTTCATTCCTATTATATAATAGAAATATGAAAAAGTACAAGTATTTTTTATAAAATTCCTTTAATATCTTCGTCTTGTCGTAAACGCCAAGATAGAAAATGATAGGCAGATTTATCTTGGGTAACAGCAATCTTGGCTAAATCCTTGTTATCTCGCAATCTGTCACTTGCATATTTTATGATGCTACCTTTGTTGCTGACAGCTACTTTTACCACTTCTTCGTCGTCTCTTAGGTTTTCTGCTACATAATATAAAGCCTGACCATAATTTTTACAGCTTTCTAACACTAATTCTTTATCTGCTCGTAATTTAGAAGAAGCATAACAAATTGTCCAAGGCGCTCCTTTTACCCCTATTTTTACAATTTCTTTATCATCTTTTAGTTCTTCACTTACAAATTCTAAGGCTTCACTATCTTGCTCTAATGCTACTTTTACTACCTCTTTGTCAGCTTTTAAACCGCTCACTTGCTAAGTCTAAAAATTTTCCATTTTCCCTTACTGCTTGTAGTATATATTGTTTGTCGTCATTATGTTCTATGATATCTTTTGCATCCATTTTTTTCTCCCCTTATTGTACCTTTTTTCTAGCGATACAAGCTTTTATTTTAATTCCTTCTTGTGAAAACATTTTTTCATGCTCTGTTTGAATGTTTTTTTCGAAAATTGGCTCTTGATGTAAGTCATAAGTTTTTTGTACAACTTCAAAGCCACTTTCTTCTAAATATTCTAAACTTGCTTCAAATAACTCATCATCATCTGTTTTAAAATAGATTTCTCCTTCTGGTTTTAAGAACTCTTTGTATTTTTCTAACTGCCTTGTATGGGTAAGTCTTTTCTTTCTATGTTTTCCTCGTGGCCATGGGTTGCAAAAGTTGATGTATATTCTTTCTATTTCATCTTGCTTATCCAAAATTAAAAAAATTCTTTCGATGTCAAATCTTGTAATAAATACATTTTCTGGTTCGCTATTTGCTTGCTTGTAAGTTTCTTCTATGTTTCTTTTGGCCAAACCCAGCATTGCATCCACTAAGTCGATAGCAAGATAATTTATGTTTTGGTTTTCTACTGCTAGTTGTGCTATAAATTGTCCTTTGCCACAGCCTAGTTCTAAGTGCAAGGGTTGGTTTTGATTTTTATATTGCTTTTTCCATTTTCCTTTTATTTTTTCTGGCTCATCTATGTAAAATGGACTTGCTTCTAGTTCTGGTCTTGCCCATTTTTTGTATCTAATTCTCATTTTGCTTTCATTCCCTTCTTTATTTAGGCTTTTCTTAAACTTTAGCTACTTTTCTTGTTTTTTTCGTTTTTATTATACTTAATTTTTAATGTTTTTTCAAGGATTTTTGTCTTTTTCTAACAAATTCAAAAACTTTGTCAAATTTACTTGAATTTCTTTAACTTTTAGTATAAGATAGAAAAGAAAGTAACGGAAAAAAGCACATAGGAGGAAAAAATGCCAAGAAAAACAAAAGAACAAAAAGAATTAGAAAATAAAAACAAACCAAAAACAGTAGCAACCAAAAAGAAAACTTCAACAGTAGCCAAAAAAACTACAGATCGGAAGAGCACACGTCTGAACTCCAGTCACAATGCCTCATCTC
>CAMSQT010000131.1 GCA_947062645.1 uncultured Clostridium sp.
TTTTTTATTTTTCTTTTTTACTTATTTTCCCTTTTTGTTTTAATGTCATAACAACTTCTACTAACAAGTAGATTGCTACTACTAAAATAAAGCCAAATAGTCCTACTCTTGTTCCTAGTAACAAGCTTAAGAAAATACCTTCTACTAAAATTAAAGGAATGGCTATTTTTTGATATTTCTTTTCTTTAACATAGCGAAAAATGATAAACAAAGATAAAATCAAAATCGACCCCAAGCTATTGCCAGATTCAAACCATCCTTTATATCCCATGCCTTCTATATAAGTACTAGATGATGTTTTCGTTACTATGGCTATTATAATTGATACCATATATATTACATTTGCCACTAATATACTTCTCGATAATTTTTCAATTGCTTCCTTTTCCTTAAATACAAATAGGTACAAAAATAAGTTTAGTATCATATAAGAATAATTGATTAGGTATTGCGCTTCATGCACAATTCCTCCATAACTACTTCCTGTTATGATGGTTTTAAATACCCCTAGATGTAAAATGGCATATAGCAAGTATAATAAGCCGATTCCTAAGGTAGCAATTTTAAATTTTTTATCTTCTTTAAAAAACAAATATAGCATCACAAAGCTTGGTAAAATTGGTCGTAAAAAGGTAGATGGCGAAATATTCGTATGAAAGGCATTTCTAAACAGAAAGCTTACTATGTCTAGAATAGGACATAGTATAATAAAGATACACAATATGTTTTCTTCTATTTTTTTCTTCATTTTATTCTCCTAAATATTTGGCTATATATTTTAAAAGTCACACGATTTAATGTTCTCATATATCTATTTTTGCCACTCTTTTTTGTTGTTAAAATCTTATTTTTCTTCCAGTTTGGAAATCTTTGTTGTACCGTTTCCCATGTTTCTTGTAACACACGTTCTCTTATTTTTTTATCTGGTATCTTTACCATTCTTAAAAAAGAGCTACAAAAAGCATATCTTACATACACATATTCCAATTCCGTTTGATATTCTTCATATATCCCCTTTTCTTGGTAATCCTTGATTACATGTTCTAGCACATCAAAAATTTCCTTGGTTCTTTCATTTTGTGAATTGGAAATTGAACCTTCTCTTTGAACATAATGAATGCAAGGCTCTTTTAGAAATGACACTTTTTCTAAAAAAGGAATTAATTTATAGGTAAATTCTACATCTTCATAGCGATACCCTTTTGGGAAAGTTACTTTGGCTCGGTTTAGTACTTCTTTTTTGATTAGTTTATTCCAAGCAACAACCCTAATTTTTTCTAAAGCTTCTTGTTTTCCTTGATAAATTTCTCCGCTATCTTTTTTTTGCTTGTTTGGATATTCCCAATAAAAATCACATTCTACCATGTCACTGTCTTCTTTTTGGGCTAATTCATACATTTTTTGATAAGCATCTTTTTCAATGTAATCATCAGCGTCTAAAAAAGCAATGTACTCCCCTTTTGCATAGGGCATCCCATAATTTCTAGCATCGGATAGTCCACCATTTTCCTTCTCTATATATACCATTTTCTCTGGAAATTGTTTCATTATTTTTTGTATCATTTCTTTTGACTTATCTGTTGACCCATCATTTACCACAATGATTTCAATGTCTTCTAAGGTTTGTTCTACTAATGTTTTTAAACATTTTTCTACATAGGCTTCTACATTATAAACTGGTACGATTACACTTACTTTCGGCATTTTTTCTACCTCATTTTCAAATATAATTTAATGTCTATTTTTAATAGCATTTTTTTAAGTAATTGCTTTAGATTTCTTGCTTTAATATTTTGACTGAATTTTCTATTTCTTATTTCTTGGATATATTTATTTTGGTCTTTTTCTTGTAATTCTTTTAATTTTAACAAAATAGCATTTGTATAATAGATTTTAATATCTTCTTTGGCTCTTTTGGTTAGTTCGAATTTTTCGATGGTTTCTACCATATTATCATAATGTGCTAAGCAATCGTCCATTTTTAGAAGTGTTTTTTGGTAGTCATTATTTCTCGTAATGCTATTTTCTACTTGCACATAATTGTATAGGTAATCCTTAATAGATACTACACTTTTAGCTATCAGCAAAAGGATTGGTATCAACCCAAAATCCTCATGATAAGTTCTTTGAAAAGATAACTTATTCTTTGTAAATAGTTCTTTTTTCATAGCATATACACAGGGAGAATCTAACAAGATGTCTTCACCATACATTTTATGAAAGGCTTCTTGTCCTATCATTTCTTCAAAAACTGGACCATCTACTTTTTCTAATACTTTTCCACTTTGGTCTACTCGTTGTAGTTTAAACTTGATTAAGTCAATTTGTTTTTCCATATAAGGCTCTAACTTTTCTACTAATTGGCTATCTATGGAATCATCTGAATCTACAAATAAGATATAAGGCGAAGTTGCTTTTTGAATTCCAAAGTTTCTGGTTTTGGCAATTCCTTCGTTTTCTTTTTCAAAGTATTTTATCTTGATTGCGTCTTTTTGTTTTTCTAGATAGTCTTCAATGATTTCTTTGGAATTGTCGGTTGAACCATCATTTATGATAATGATTTCTATTTTTTCTTTTATGGTTTGTTCTCTAATGGAATTTAAACATTTTTCTATGTATTTTCCTGTATTAAAAACAGGTACAATGATACTTAAAACTGCCATATTTTCTCCTCTTTTAAAAGATTTTTTCTAACTTTTCTATGATTTCCTGGTTGTATTTTTGGCTATCAAATTTTTCTTTTATTTCAAATCCGTTTTCTATTATTTGCTTCATTTTTTGATAAATGTCTTCTTTGTTTTTTTGAGCTACAAGTCCATATCCTTGTTCTACCGTTTGGCTACCTGCTATGTCAGTTGTAATAATTGGTTTGTCTAAAACAAAGCTTTCTAAAAATACCACTGGATAACCTTCATAATCTGAACTTAAAATAACACAGTCTGCTATTTTAAAATAGGGATATGGATTTTGTTTTTTTCCTAAAAAGAGAATGGTATCTTCTAATTTTTCTTTTTTTACGAATTCCTGATACATTTTGCTGTCTTGTCCATCCCCAATTAATAAAATTTTGAAGGCTTTGTTTTCTTGTTTTAGTTGTTTGGCCGCTTCTATTATTCTGGTTAGTTTCTTTTGCTTTTCGTCATGCCTTCCCACATTAATAAAAGTAAATTTTTCTTCGTCCTTTTTTAGTTCAATTGGTTCTTCTGCCATTTTTTTGATTTTGTTATCATTAATTAAATTGTTACATACCATCGTTTTTGCTTCTAATTCTGGAAAAACTCTTAGGAAACTTTCTTTTCCTTCTTTGGATACAAAGATGATGTTTTTGAATTGATGACATTTTTTTTCTTCAAAAAATTTTTTTACTTCTTCTTTTTTATTGTCAAATAGTGTTAAATAATCGGCATGCCCCCATAAACAGTTATTTTTTGACGCTATTCTTGCAACAAAAGAACTGCTATTGGAATATGTGGCAAAAGAGGCCGCAAAGTCAAATTTATTTTTATAGTTTACTATAAATTTTATTCTTTTTATAACATTTATGATTTTCCTTTTCAAGATGTTTTTACTGTTGCTTGGCTGGTATTCAATGATATGAATGTTGGGGTTTATTTCTTGTAAAAATATTCCCTGCTTTTTTTCTAAAACAATGGTTATATCATAGCCTTTTTCTTGCAAACGGTTTACTAGTGTTACGATTGCTGTTTCGATTCCTCCTATGTCTAGGGAATAGGCTGCAAATAATAGATCGGAAGAGCACACGTCTGAACTCCAGTCACAATGCCTCATC
>CAMSQT010000132.1 GCA_947062645.1 uncultured Clostridium sp.
ACTCGATCCAACACTCTTTCCCTACACGACGCTCTTCCGATCTTTCTCCTTTTGGAATTACTTTGTTGTTTCCTATTTTATCATAAGTTTTTAAATTTTGCCAGTTTTTCATTTCATTTTCTTCTATTCCAATTTGTCTAAAAATGTTGTTTGCTGTAATCGTCATAAAAGGCTTGATTAAAATAGCTATTTTTCTTAGGTTTTCGATTAAATGATACATACAAGATTGTAGTTTTTCCGTTTCTTCTTCTTTGGCTAACGCCCATGGCATGGTTTCGTCAATGTATTTATTGGTTCTTGCAATTAGGTTCCAAATTTCTTGGATAGCAGTTGCTATTTCATAGTTATTCCATTTTTCTTCAAATTTTTCTATTTGTAAAATAGTGTATTCTTCTAATTCTTTATCTACTTCGTTTGGTGTTCCATTATAGCTTGGAACCTCTCCTTCAAAGTACTTATTTACCATAGATACAGTTCTATTTAATAGGTTGCTTAAGTCATTGCATAAATCAAAATTATATCGTTCTATAAAAGCTTCTGGTGAGAAGATACCATCTTGTGAAACTGGCATTTCTCTTAATAAAAAGTAACGAACACTATCTAATCCATATCGTTCTATTAATGTTTCTGGATAAATTACATTTCCTTTTGATTTTGACATTTTTCCGTCTTTCATCATAATCCAGTTGTGAACTAAAATCGTTTTTGGTAATGGTAAGTCTAGTGCCATTAGAAAGATTGGCCAATAGATTAGGTGGAATCTTGCAATGTCTTTTCCTACAATTTGCAGGTTAGCTGGCCAATATTTTTGAAATTGTGAATCGTCATTTGAAAGGTATCCTAAAGCTGTAATGTAGTTAGTTAAGGCATCTAACCATACATATACGACATGCTTTGGATCTTTTTTTACTTTAATTCCCCAATCAAAAGAAGTTCTACTAACACATAAGTCTTCTAGTCCAGGCTTAATAAAGTTGTTTATCATTTCATTTTTTCGATATTCTGGTTTAATAAAATCAGGGTGTTCGTCATAATATTTTAATAGTTTATTAGCATATTTTTTCATATGAAAGAAATAGGACTCTTCTTTCATTAGTTCTACTTCTCTTCCACAATCTGGACATTTGCCATCTACTAATTGGGTCTCAGTAAAAAAGGTTTCACATGGTATACAGTACCAACCTTCGTATTCCCCTTTGTAAATATCTCCTTGTTCCATAAATTTATCAAATATTTTTTGGACAACTTCTTCGTGTCTATCTTCTGTAGTTCTAATAAAATCGTCATATTCTATATCCATTTTAGCCCATAGTTCTTTTGCCATTTTGGCCATTTCATCTACATATTCTTGTGGCGTTTTGCCTTCTTCTTTTGCCTTTTTTTCAATCTTTTGACCATGCTCATCTGTTCCTGTTAATAGATAAGCATCTTTTCCCTTTAATTGATGGTATTTTTTCATACTATCTGCTAATACGGTTGTATAGGCTGTTCCTATATGAAATCTTCCGCTTGGATAATAAATTGGTGTTGTTACATAAAATTTATCGCTCATTTTTTCTCCTTTTTGTCCCCATTGGTTCCGGCTTTGCTTGGGGATATTTCCATTTTCTAGCATTATCTTACCATATTATCAAAAAAATAGCAACAAAATTTTGTTGCTACTTTTATATTGCAAGTTTTATTTATTCATCTTTTGTTGTATTAATTTTAAACAACTTAAACAATTCCACAATTATGATTGGTGCTAAAATTAGGCAAACCAATTCTATGATATTTCCAGTTGGAAGTAGTGGTATGCTAAAAATCTCGCGTAAGGCTGGGACAGCAAGTATTACAAGCATTAATCCTGCGGATGCTAAGATAGCCCAAATTAGTTTAGTGTTGTTAAATACTTTTGTTTTAAATAATGATTTTTTATTGTTTCTTACGTTAAATACATGGGCTAATTCCGAAAGGGCAAGTGTAACAAATGCCATGGTTTGACCTACTTCTATTTTAGATTGGTCTAATGTTAACCCATCGATTGGTTCTTTGGTAGTTGCTAATCCTATTATAAAGGCTGTAAGTGTTAGTAGTCCTATCATAGCTCCTTGGTATATAACACGCCATGTCATACCTTTTGTGAAAACTCCTTTTCCTGGTTTTGCTGGTTTTCGGTTCATGATATCACTGTTTGCTGGGTCAAAAGCTAATGCCAAAGCTGGTAGTGAATCTGTTACTAGGTTAATCCATAGAATATGGATTGGTAGTAAAATTTCTAAATGAGAAATATCATTAATTCCAAACCATTTAGCAAATAATGGTGTTAATAGTGTTGCTAAAAATAGCACTACAATTTCTCCCACATTACTAGATAATAAGAATTGGATTACTTTTAATATATTATCATAAATTCTTCTTCCTTCTTCTACCGCTGATACGATGGTAGCAAAGTTATCGTCTGTTAAAATAACATCTGCTGCTTCTTTGGCAACATCGGTTCCTACCATTCCCATGGCACAACCAATGTCTGCTGTTTTAAGAGCTGGACTATCGTTTACGCCATCTCCTGTCATGCTAACTATTTCTCCATTTTTTTGCCATGCTTTTACAATTCTAACTTTATGTTCTGGTGATACTCTAGCATAAACAGAATAGTTTCTTACATTTTTTTCCAAGTCTTCGTCTGTCATTTTTTCTAGTTCTAATCCAGTTAGGGCTTCGTCTTCTTTTTCTAGAATTCCTAGTTTTTTAGCAATGGCTGTGGCAGTAGCAATATGGTCACCGGTAATCATAACGGTTTTGATGCCTGCTGTTTTACATTTTTCTACTGCTATTTTTGCTTCTTCCCTTGGTGGGTCAATCATGCCAACCATACCTATAAAGGTTAGGTTGTTTTCGATATCTTCCATTTCTTCTTTGGTTGGTTTATGCTCAATTTCTTTGTAGGCACAGGCTAGTACTCTTAATGCTTCTTTTGCCATTTCCTCGTTGTTATTTCTAATTATGGTTGCATAATGGTCTAAGTCTTGTTTTACTTCTCCGTTTAACAAGTAGTTTTTGCACCTTTTTAGTAACTCGTCTACACCACCTTTTGTGTAAATGATGTATTTTCCGTCTTGTTCGTTTACGGTTGTCATTAGTTTTCTGTTAGAGTCAAATGGTATTTCATTTAAACGAGGGGTTCTTTCATAAATACTTGGGTCAAAGTCTAGTTTAAATGCCATATCAACTAAAGCGGTTTCGGTTGGATCTCCTGTTAGGGTTCCATCGTTTGCGATTTTGGTATCATTACATAGCATATTGGCATAGACTAATTTGTTAATATCTTCACTGATTTGTTTTACTTCACTTAAGTCTTGTGTTTTGTTGTGGATAAATACTTTTTCAACTGTCATTTGATTTTTAGTTAAAGTTCCGGTTTTGTCACTACAAATGACCGTGCTACTACCCAAGGTTTCTACTGCTGGTAATCTTTTTACAATGGCATTTTTCTTTACCATTTTTTGTACTCCAATTGCTAATACAATGGTAGATACGGCAACTAGCCCTTCTGGGATAGCGGCAACGGCAAGGCTTACAGCTGTCATAAACATGTGGATTGGTTCTTTTCCTTGGATTAGTCCTATTACAAAAATGAAAGCACAAATTGCTAATGCTGCTATTCCTAATGTTTTTCCTAATTTATTTAGTTTTTGTTGCAATGGTGTTTCTTGTTTTTGGGTATTGTTTATCATACCTGCAATTTTTCCTACTTCTGTTGTCATTCCTGTTTCTACAACAGATCGGA
>CAMSQT010000133.1 GCA_947062645.1 uncultured Clostridium sp.
GTGAAAGGGACATAGTCCGAAAAAGTTTCTTCCGCTTCTTTTTAGATGCACATATTGTGATATGATGTCTACTATGTCGTTGTTTTGCCTTACTTCGTCTATGATTTCGTCACTGTATCGTTGCATTTTCCTTCACCTTCTTTCCATATTTTTCAAATTAATGTACATAGTTATATTATTCGACGCATTTTACATAAACCCTTCTTTGTTTTGCATTTTTTTACTTTTTTTTATTATTTTTTGTTTGATTTTAGCAAAAAAAATAGATATCACTTAAATAAAAGTGATATCTTATTTATTTTTTAGAAAAAACATAAATTAAGTCAACCTATGCAAAATAACTTTTTGTTCTATCAATTTAACATCATCATTTTATGATCTAACTTATTAATAATCTTAGCACAATTTACCCACTCTTTTGCCTCTTGTTTACTAATTTCTTCTTCTGCTTTATACTTTACCTTGTGTTCCAATGTTGCCCAAAAATCCATAGCAACTGTTCTAATTTGAATTTCTACCTTAACATAGATGGTTTGTTTTGATAAATTTACTGGCACTTCTACAATCATATGATAACTTGCGTATCCACTTTTTTTAGGATGAGTAATATAATCTTTTTCTTTTAAGACCTTAACCTCTGGTAAGTTATGTATTAACTCTTTGGTAGAAAAAACATCTTTTTTTAAAGGACATACAATTCTAATCCCTGCTATATCATTAATATTTTCAATCATATCTTTATAAGAAGGCTGTATCTTTCTTTTTTTCATTTTATTTTCAATACTTTTTGGCTCTTTTACTCTGCTATCTATATGGTCGATTAAGTCATAATTATATAGTACTTTAAACTCATCTTTTAAAATTCCTATTTTAGTTTCTAATTCTCTAATTGCTAAAGAATAAATAAACATCAAATTTTCAAAGGTTTTGTTTTGCATTTGTAATTCTTGGTTGTAATCTATAAAATTTTCTATTTTTATTAAATTACTTGTTTTTTTCTTTTTGTGTTTCATATCGGCATAACACCTCTTTCTATTTAGTATATGCTGATATTATCGTTTTATTGTTATCAATTTATATTTTCTTTGTGTTTTTTGTGTGAATATTTTTGCAAAAAGAAAGAAGAAGACTAATATTGTCTTCCCCATACAACCATTTTATCTGCTTTTTTACCACAACATACACAAGTGTCACTTAGGTGTTCTTGTTCAAATGGTATACATCTTGATGGCGCTCCTGTTACTTCTTTTACTTTGTCTTCACAGTCTTGAGAGCCACACCACATTGTTTTTACAAAGCCTTGGTTTTCGTCCATATTTCTTGCTAATTCGTCCATGTTGTGGGCTACTGTTGTTTTTTCTTCCATTCTTTTTTTACAAGCATTAAACATAGATTGGTGAATGTCTTTTAATAGGTCTTCTAATACTTCTTCTAAATCTTGCATTTTTACTGGCATTTTTTCTAAGGTGTCACGTCTTGTTATAATAACTTCTTGTCTTTCGATTTCTTTTGGTCCCATTTCGATTCTTACTGGTACACCTTTCATTTCCCAATTGTTGAATTTATAGCCTACTGTGTAGTTGTCTCTATCGTCTAATTCTACTCTAAATTTTGTTTTTAATGCTTCTTCCATTTTTTTAGCTTCTTCTAATACATTTCCTTTTTCTTGTGCAATTGGAACGATTACTACTTGGATTGGTGCTGCATATGGTGGCAATTTTAATCCTCTATTATCACCATGTGCCATGATTACGGCTCCAATTGTTCTTGTGCTTAAGCCCCAAGAGGTTTGATAAGCATATTCTTGTTCTCCATTTTTGTTTTGGAATTTTACATCAAATGGTTTGGTAAAGTTTTGTCCAAAGTAGTGTGATGTTGCTCCTTGTAAGGCTCTTCCATCATGCATTAAGGTTTCTACTGTATAGGTTTCTTCTGCTCCTGCAAATTGTTCTTTTTTGGTTTTTTGTCCTTTTAATACCGGGATGGCTAATAAGTTTTCTAATACGTCTGCATATACGTCTAACATAGCTAGTGTAAAGTCTCTTGCTTTTTTAGGTGTTTCATGTACGGTGTGTCCTTCTTGCCATAAAAATTCTCTCGAACGTAAAAATGGTCTGGTTTCTTTTTCCCATCTTAAAACACTACACCATTGGTTATATAAAAATGGTAGGTCTCTCCAAGAGTTTAACCATTTTGAATACATGGTAGAAAAGATTGTTTCTGATGTTGGTCTTACACATAGTCTTTCTTCTAGTTTTTCTCCTCCTCCAATGGTTACCCATGCTACTTCTGGAGCAAAACCTTCTACATGCTCTTCTTCTTTTTCTAATAAGCTTTCTGGGATTAGAACTGGCATAGATACATTTTTTACACCATGTTCTTTAAATCTTTTGTCTGTATATTCTTGTATATGCTCCCAAATGGCATATCCATATGGTCTGATAGATATAAATCCTTTTACTGATGTATAGTCTGCTAATTCTGCTTTTAATACTATGTCTGTGTACCATTGTGCAAAGTTTTCGTCAATGTTTGTGATGTCTTTTACAAATTCTTTGTTATCACTCATTTTTGTTTCCTCCTAAAATTTATTTTTTTGTTTTTACCTTTTTATTGATTCTCTATCCCTTCCCTTGCGGGCATTGGAGCCTCCGTTTTTCCTTTTGGGGTCTGTTCGATTTCTTCTTGGTTTTCTACTAATTCGTCGATTACGATTTGTTTGTTTTCGTCTAATTTATATTTTGGTAATTCTGGTAATTCTTCTAAAGAACTGTAACCAAACATTCTTAAGAAATCACTTGTTGTTTGATATGACATAGGTTTTCCTGGCAAGTCTATTTTTCCTGATTCTTCTATTAAACCATATTCTAATAATTTGTAAACACAAGCATCTGCTGACACGCCGGCGAATAGCTTCTATTTCTGCTCTTGCAATTTTGGGATTATAAGCAATGATTGCTAGTGTTTCTAGTGCTGCATTTGATAAATTGGGCTTGTTTCTTTTGTCTAATATTGGATATATGAAATCATGTATCTCTTTTTTGGTGCATAGCTGATAGTTTTGGTCAATTTTTATGATTTCAATTCCTCTTGTTTCTTGTTTGTATTCCTCTTGCATGCTAGCTATGATGTTTTCGATGTCTTCTTGGGTTAGTTCTAAGCTTAAGATTAGTTCTTTTATAGATACTGGTCTTCCTGCTGCAAAAAGTATGGCTTCTATTACTGATTTTAGTTTGTTGATTTCCATTTGCTTCCCTTCTTATCAATTATTTTACTTTGTATATTATGCCAGAAAATCATGAATCTGTCAATATTTTTAAGTTTTTTCTCTTTTTTGTGCAATCAAAAATAGGAAAATTTTTCTTTTCCTTGTCAAAATGCCTTCATGCATTTTGTAAGGAATTGAAAAATTTTCCCTTTAACATATTACATTCGTTAAATTTCTTTGATTCAAATTTTAGTGCTTTTAAAACTACTAAGCACAATCTAAAATTTTGGTTTTCACAGCATTCAGTTCTACAAATACAAAGCTACACGAAATCCAATGTAGCGACCGGTACTGACCGGAAGGTAGATGCTGACACGAGCGGAAGCCGGATAGTCAGAACCATCATTGTCGTAAAAACCTCCACGAGTAGCACGATAGATAGTATTGCAAGCTTCCATCGTCCATTCCCAAACATTTCCTGCCATATCATAGATATTCTTTTCTGCATACTCTGGTTTTGATCCTGTTGTTGCTGGAGAGCTTGCTTCAT
>CAMSQT010000134.1 GCA_947062645.1 uncultured Clostridium sp.
TACATGCACACAATTGAAATTGCAAAAATTAGTTTATTTTTGTTTTGCGGATTATTTATGTGAAACGGGAAAAGAGTTATTTACAGATAAAATATATGCTTTTAAATATGGACCAGTAGTAGATAGCGTATATAAAAGATATAAAGAATATGGATATAAACCAATAGAAGAAGAGTTAGACATTGACAGTAGGAATATAGCTGAAATGCCGGCTAAAAGCAGAATTCTATTTGCAATAGATGGAACGGAGAAAATATTGTGTATTGAAAAAACATTAGAAAAATATGGGAATATGACAGCATCACAATTAGTTGAATTAACACATAAACAGGATTCACCATGGAATAAAACACCTCAAAGCGAAGAGCTGGCTTATATACCAATAGAATTAGAAATAATAAAAAAATATCACCAATTTGAAACAATATAAAAACAGAGGATATAGCAACCAATCATGCTAATCCTCATTTTTTTTGATTTTACACTAAAATATGATAAACCAAATTTGTAAAACAGCAAACCACAATACCGTAAAACAGTAGGAAGAAGAAAGCTAAGAAAAGTCCATTTCCAACTACCAGTCTCCTTTTTTATGGTTAGAAGAGTAGTAGCACATGGATAATGTAAAACCGTAAACAACATCACATTAATCGCTGTCAAAATCGTCCAACCATGTGAAATTAGAATTTGGCCAATCGAAAAGGTATCTTCTAAGTTTATCAAAGAATTTCCACCAAGATAGCACATCAAAATAATAGGAAGTACAATTTCATTTGCTGGAATACCAAGGATAAAAGCAGTTAAAATATAGCCATCTAATCCCATCAAGCTAGCAAAAGGTTGTAAAAAATTAGCAACTAAATCTAATAAACTTTGCCCATCTATGCCAATGTTGGCAAAAAGCCAAATAATTAGTCCGAGCAGGTGCTGCAACACTAATGGCTCTTCCTAGTACAAACAAAGTTCTATCAAACAAAGAACGGACTAAAATTTTTCCAAATTGAGGCTTTCGGTAAGGTGGTAACTCTAAAACAAAAGAGGAGGGCATTCCTTTTAAAATGGTTTTGGATAATAATTTTGAAACCAGTAATGTAAAGAAAATTCCTAGCAAAATAACAAAAATAACAGCTAAAGTAGAAACAATAGAGCTACCCAAACCTTGCATACTACCAGCAATAAAGATGGTAGAAATGGCAATTAAAAAAGGAAAACGTCCGGTTACAAGGAACAAAATTATTGGTTAAAATAGCAATCAATCTTTCGCGTGGGGAATCAATAATTCTACAACCAACACAACCAGCAGCATTACAGCCAAATCCCATGCACATGGTAATCATTTGTTTACCGTGTGCAACAGCACTTCTTAAAAAAGCCATCCATATTAAATGCGATTCTAGGAAGATAGCCTAAATCCTCTAAAATCGTAAAAAGAGGAAAAAAGATAGCCATAGGAGGAAGCATAACTGCTACAATCCAAGTTAAGGTCTGGTAAATTCCTAAAATTAACATAGAAGATAACCACTCTGGACAATGTAAAAAATTAGCTAACCAAAATAGTTTTTCTTGTAGCCAAGAAAACATAGAAAATAGGATTTCGGAAGGATAATTAGCCCCTACAATGGTAAGCCAGAAGATAATACCCAAAAATAAAATCATAATAGGAATACCAAAGGTTTTAGAAGTTAAAATCCTGTCAATTTTTCGGTCACGTTTAGAATAATTTTTATCTTCAAATACACAAACTTTTTTAACAATTTTTTCTGCTTTGTGCATAATACTAGTGATAACCAAATCTTTAAAATTTTCTTGGGTAATAGAATGGTTAGAAAACGCATGTCGAACGTTATCTTTTACAGTCTGAAGAGCCTCATTATTTAGTAAATCAATAGAAAGATTTATTTCAATTGATTGTAGAATTTTTTCTTCACCATCTATTATTTTCAAACCAACCCAACGAGCCAAATCAGCTGATAAATTAAATTCTTGTTGTAGCACAGCTTGTAAATTAGCTAATCCCTCTTCAATTACTGGATTGTAAACTACTTTTTTAGGAATTTGCTTGCTGTTACCAGTACATACTTGGTGTATGGTTTCTAATAGCTTGTTTAATGTTTTCTTCTTTCTAGCAGATGTTCCCACAACAGGAACACCAAGTTCTTTTGACAATTCATCTAAATCAATATGTATTTTTTTCTTTTTTGCCTCATCCAATAAATTTACACAAACCACAATATTATTTGTAATTTCCATTGTTTGAAAAACCAAATTCAAATTACGTTCTAAACAAGTGGCATCAACCACAATAACAGTGCAATCTGGCTTGCCAAAACAAATATAATCTCTGGCAATTTCTTCTTCTTGCGAATTAGACATAATGGAATAAGTACCTGGAATATCTACAAAAAGAAAATTCGTATCTTCGTAAACACAATTTCCAGTAGCATTACTAACAGTTTTTCCGTGGCCAATTACCAGTATGTTGATGCATCCCTGTCACATGATTAAAAATAGTAGATTTTCCAACATTAGGATTACCACAAAGAGCAATGACATAATCACAATTATCTTTCAAGAAAGCCAAGTCGTCCACTAATAATCGACTTCCTGTCGAAGCTTTTGTAAGACCCATAATCTAACCTCCGTTTTTTACATTCATTACCATATAGTATGAAATAAAATTGAAAAGGTGCAATTGGGGACGTTTCTTAATTGCACCTTTCTAGGTATAGTGGGGACACATCTTAAATTATGTTTTTTTAAAATATATTATATTATTTTTTATACCTTGTGTGTCGCAACCTTCTAATTTTAAAAGTAGGATGGTTGCTCCAATCGCACTCGTGTTAACACACTCGTTTGGTCGCTTACGCGATATTTCAAAATAATATAATATATTTTAAAAGTAAAAAATAATAGATAGCAAATGTGTCCTTGTACTGTACTCCAAAGGTGCAATTAAGAAACGTCCCCAATTGCACCTAAAAACGAATATTTATTAGGTTAGCATCCTCTTTTCGAAGGGCAATTAAAGTGCCACGGATGGAAAAAGCACGAGGGTCTTTGGAGGGACTAACTAGAACGGGGATGATGCTACTGCCTTCTATTAAACCTAAGTCTAATAATCTTCTTTTTATGTTTTCTGTACAATTTATATTTTTAATAAAACCTTCTGTGTTTAAAGGTAGGGTATCTAAAGTTTGTTTATGTTGTTTCATGTTTATGCCTCCTTGTATTATTATATTTTGTCGAAAAATAAATGTTACTCTTGACAATCGATTTATTTTGTGAAAAAATAAGAAAAAATCACGCAAGAAGGAGTACTTTCATGCTCCATGCGAAAGGGAGGAAAAAATGGAAAGGTTAAGAGGATTTGAAGTGGCAAAAGGATTTGAAGATAAAGACATCAATTTACCAATAAGAAAAACAAAATATTCAGCAGGATATGATATTGAAGCAGCAGAAGATGTAGTAATTCCAAGTTTTAAAAAAGGAATGAATCCAACCTTAGTAAAAACAGGATTAAAAGCTTATATGCAAGAAGATGAGGTTATGATGCTATATAATAGAAGTTCTAACCCAAAGAAAAAAGGTTTGATTTTAGCAAATAGTGTAGGGGTTATTGATAAAGACTACTATGGAAATCCAGACAATGATGGTCATGTTATGTTTGCGTTTTATAATATTAAAGAAGAGGATATAACCATTAAAAAGGGAGAAGCAATTGGGCAAGCGATTTTCAAAAATATTTA
>CAMSQT010000135.1 GCA_947062645.1 uncultured Clostridium sp.
ACACTCGATCCAACACTCTTTCCCTACACGACGCTCTTCCGATCTAATCTGTTGTTGTTGCGGTGGTAACAGAGGAGGATGTTGCTAATTTTAGCAAATCTTTAAAAAAAGCGTGCTAAGTATTTTACTTACACGCTTTTTTCCTTTTATTTAAATCTTTTTCCTCTATGTCTTCCCTTTGTTCTTTTATCATGGTAGCTATTGTCTTCAAAATCAAAATTATTTTGTGTCGTATAGCCATTTAAAAATTCCTCTTTTAGCTTATCTTTTGGCATTGCTTCAAAATCTTGGTCAAATTTTTCTTCTATTCTTTGAAATTCTTTTGGTTTTTCTTCTTTCGGCTCAAAATTAGTTTGTTTTAGCATTTCTTGCCAGTCCATTATTCTTGTCTTTTCTTGCTCCCATGGCTTTTCTTCCTCGTCTTGCTTGTCCTCTTTAAATCTTCTTCCTTGAAAAGCTCTTGGAACTTCTTCTTCCTCGTCTTCTTCATAGTAGTCATCATCTCTATCATAGAATAGTCTTCCAGAATATTCTTCCTCTAGTCTAGTATTTCTTTTACGAATCCACCAAATAATAGCCACTACTATAATTAAAGCTATTACAGCAACAACTGCTCCTATTATCATATTTTTTGTATTTTGTTTTTTGGCCTCTTCTTCTTTTGCAATTGCTTCTTCGTCTACTAAGCTTTTATTTACTGTTATTTGATACGTTGCTACATTTTCACCATCTTTTTGAGATACTAATAATGTAATTGTGTTTTCACCTTCTTGCAAATTGTTATTCCCTATAATTTCAATGTTATATTCTTCGTTTGTTGGCTTTGCTTCTATCTTTAATTTGGTATCTTCTCCAATATATTTAGCTCTATATTCATATACATCTGTTTTAAATTCTGGCGTTATTTTTGTATTTTCTATTTTTAATTCTGCTATTCCATTACTAGTTTTGGTTTCTTCTTTCTTATCTTCCTCTTGCTGAGTTCCACGAATAATATTTATGGTGTAAGTTTTTGTTGTTCCATCTTCTGCTGTTACTACAACTTCTGCCTTATTTTCTCCTTTTTCTAAGTTTTTCTTTCCGGTTCCTGTCACTTTTGCTTTTGCTTCTTGTGTTGTTGCATATACCTCTACACTTTCGGTATCTTCTGGTACTGATACTTCATAAAAAGTCGTTCCATATTTAAATCCTTTAAAATCATGTGGTTTGATTCCTAAATCTCTTAAATTAGCATTACTTGACTTTTCATTGGTTGTTTCACTTGAGGTGTTTCCGGCTTTGGTTGGTATTGGTACTTGTATTATTGGTTTCGTTCACTGCTTGTGTATTTATTGTAAATAAACTAACAATTATTATCATAGCAAATGTTAGGCTAACTATCATTTTCTTTTGAATTTTCATCGTTTTTCCTCCGTTTTTCTTTCTTTTTTGGTATTATTTTATCATTAGGATCTTTTTTCGTCAACTAATTTTGCTTTTATTCTACAATTTATTTTATTTTTGTGATACAATAGGTTTAGAAAAGGAGTTTGTTATGATTGAATTATTGTCACCAGTTGGTGATTTTGAATGTTTAAAAGCTGCTGTTCAAAACGGTGCAGATAGTGTTTATTTTGGAAGTGACACCTTTAGTGCTAGAGCTTTTGCTTATAATTTTGGTAAAGAAGAACTTACAAAGGCTATTCATTATGCTAAAATTCGTGGAGTAAAAACCAATTTAACTCTAAATACTTTAATTAAAGATAACGAATTAGAAGAAGCTATTAGTTTAGCAAAAACAGCTTATCTGGCAGGAATTGATGCCATTATTGTTCAAGACTTGGGATTAGCTACTAAATTAATTAAACTGTTTCCAGATTTACCAATTCATGCTAGCACCCAAATGACAGTTCATAACTTAAATGGAGCTTTAGAATTACAAAAACTTGGTTTTAAAAGAATTGTTTTAGCGCGTGAACTTTCTATGAATGAAATTGATTACATCTGTAAAAATATTGATATTGAAATTGAATGTTTTGCACATGGTGCTTTGTGCATTTCTTATTCTGGTCAATGTCTATTTTCTAGTATGCTTCGGTGGTCGTTCTGGCAATCGTGGTAAATGTGCTGGTCCTTGTAGGCTTTCTTACGATTTATATGAAAATGAGAAAAAAATCAATTCTGGATATTTATTAAGTACCCGTGATTTGTGTAGCTTGGATTATATCCCTTCTTTTATAGAATCTGGCGTAAAATGCTTAAAAATTGAAGGAAGAATGAAGTCTCCCCAATATGTTTCTATTGTTACTAAAATTTATAAAAAGTATATCAAATTAGCTTTATCTAATGAACCTTATGTTGTTGATAAAGAAGATCGAAAAATGTTAATGCAAGTATTTAATCGTGGTATGTCCTCTTCTGGTCACTTAAGTAGCGAACCTAATAAAAATTTAGTTTTTAAAGATAAGCCTAGCAATATGGGATTACTTCTTGGAAAGGTTCAAAACTACAATAAAAATAAAGGACTTATTACCTTAAAATTAAAAGAACCTATCAAAATTGGTGATACTATTTCTTTAGAAAAAGAAACTGGTAGCTATACCATTACTGAATTAATGGAAAACAAAAAAAATATTGTGGAAACGAAAATAGGTCAAATTGTTACGATTGGACGAATGAAAGGAAATATTTCTTGTAATGATAAAATCTACAAAATGTCATCAAAAGAATTGTCTACCCTAGCAAAAGAAAGTTACAAACAAGAAAACAGGCAAATCCCTTTAAATTGCCAGATAACCATAAAAAAAGAGCAACCTATTTCCATTCGTGTCACACCTGCTAACTCAAATTCTGCTTTATATAAGGACTTAAACCTTTATTATGAATTAGATGAAATACCTGTAGAAGCTAAAAACAAACCATTAGAAAAAGAAACTGTTATCCATCAAATTTCAAAAACAGCTTCTACACCTTATCAATTTAAGAAGATAACCGTTTCTATGGATAGCCATATATTTATTCCAAAGCTAAGTATTTTAAATGAACTTCGTAGAAATGCTTTGGACTTAGTAGAAACCTATGCTATCGAACATTGCTCTCGTAAATTACCGGCTTCTCAAAAAGTGACCACAAAAAACTCTTCTTATTCTATAAAAGATAGCATTATTGCTGATATGAGAAGTTATGTAAAAAAAGAGATTGCACTAGGTAACCTACCATCTCCTAAGATTTCGGTTTTATTAAATAACTTACAACCTGATTTCAACTATTTAGAATTAACAGATAAAATTGATAACATTTATGTTCCTTTAAAATTCTTTACTAGCAAAAAATATGCTGAAGTTTTAAAGACCTTAAGTACTCGATTTGAAACTTATATTTATATGCCAACCATCGTCAAAGGAAACTATAAAAATCTATTTTATGCCAATGCAGAGTCTTCTGTTAAAAACTATGACATCAAAGGTTTTGTCATTTCAAACATTTGCAATATTAGACTTTTAAATGAACTATTTACTGACTTAGATAAATATTTTAAATTAGTCACAAACTATACCTTTAATGTTTTTAACCAAGAAACTGTCTTAGCTTTAAAAGACTTAGGAATTAGTCGTTTTACTCTATCTCCTGAATTAGACAAAGAAACGCTTCAGGACTTATGCCATTATAGCTATTTAGAAAAAGAAATGATGGTATATGGTAGAGATCGGAAGAGCACACGTCTGAACTCCAGTCACAATGCCTCATCTC
>CAMSQT010000136.1 GCA_947062645.1 uncultured Clostridium sp.
CACTCGATCCAACACTCTTTCCCTACACGACGCTCTTCCGATCTATTTTTTTGATCTCAGTTCCATCTGTTTTTTTTATTACAAGTTCGCCTTCTTCACCTAAAACACTTAATAATTCTTCTTTATCTATTATCATTTTTTGATATGCAGTATTAGCTTCTATTGTCTCCACTGTTTCTTGGTTTTGTTGGGTCTTTTGGTATTTACTTGCTCCTTCTTGTAATACTATGTGGTTTTCGATTCCGTGGGTAACGGATGTCTATTTTACTAATGGTCTTGTAATCTTGTTCTTCATTAGAATATATTTTTCCTTTATAAATTTCAGCTTGACTTATTATTTTGTAGTCTACTATGTTGTCTTTTTCTTCTTCTATTTTTACAATTGTTTCTTTTTCGATGTTGGTTTCTTGGTTGTCATATAGTGTTATGTTACTTTTTACTTTTATTTCTTGGTTTGTTAGGTCTTCTTCTGGATATACATAGGTTACAATTATAGTGTCTTTGTTTTGTTTGTTATAACTTATTTTTCCTTCTTTTTCTGGGTTTGCAATTTTTATTGCTAGGTTTTCTTGGTTTACTTCATAAGAGAATGTATTTTTTGTGTTTTGGGTTTCATTTTTGCCATTGGTTGCAAGTGTTCCCCTATCTAGTACTTGGATTTTTTGTGCTCCTTTTGGTACTTCTAGTTTTAAGTTGGTTTCTTTTATTGGGTAACCGTTTTCTTCTAGTCCACTTTTTAATTCTACTTGTACAATTCTTTTGTTTTGTCCTTCTAGGTTATAAATTTTGTTGGTAATTACTTTAGCATTTAACTGGCTTAGTTCTTTTCCTTCTTCTAATTTTGGCATTGTTAATATAACCTTAAAGTTTTGCTCTATGTTGATTTCGCTTTGTGTGTTGGCACCATTATGATAGCTTCCCTTTAAGATTATTTTGTTTTCTTGATTAAAGGTATTTAAATCTATTTTGTCTCCTAAATTAACTTCTAATCCTATTTGGAATTTTATTTTTTCTTTGCTATTTATTTGTTTTAAGACTATTTCGTGATCTGTTACTTTTTCTATTCCTTCTATTTGCTCTTGTTTGAATTTGAAGTTACTATTTGGCATCTCTATTTTTCCACTTAAATATCCTTGATTTTTAACTTCTACTTCTACTTGAAGTTTAATATCTTGGCTATTTATTGGTTTTTCAATTTCTTGTGTTTTCCCTTCTTCTGTTTGGAAATAGCTTTTAAATTGCACATTTTCTTTTCCCATGTCTTGAAATGCATAGCTTATTGCTTCACTTGCAAATACTAATACATGGGCAATTGTGATGCTTAATATCATTCCTATGATTATAATTGTTTTTAGGATTTTTTGTTTCATTTTCTTTCGTTTCCTTTCTTGGCTTTTTTATATTATTCTACTAATTATATTTTATTGGGTTTTAGAAACAATTGCAATAGTAATTTTTGCCTATTTTTCCATATTCTCTTTGGTTTGAGGCTTTTGTTTTTACGGCTTTAGGGTTACTAAAAATTACTTGCTTTATTGTTAAGTTTGTACTACATTTGTGTTACATTTTTGTCTTTTTTGTTGTTTTTTCTCTTGTTTTGCTTATTTGCGTAAGAAAAAATGAGCAATTAGGGACTGTCCCTAATTGCTCATTTTATTATTATTTGTTATCTAATACTTTCTTTTTGATTAATACAATTCCTGCTCCTAAAACTAGTAATGCTGATGTTCCCATTAGTACTGGTATGATGTAGTTTAGATTTTCACCAGTTGCTGGTGTTACAATTGTTGTTTCTGCCATGCTGTCATCTGCTTCTTGGTGTCCTTTTCCTGGTACATAATTTCCTGGTTTTGCATCTGGTATAGATCCTCCTGGTCTTTTTAATTCTAATATTTCTGCTTCGTTGTCTAATGAGATTTCGTCTGTGGTTGTTAATATTTTTGAAACATTTAGGTCTACTGTTGCAGAGTCTCCTGCTTTTAATTTTGTATCGCTTAATTTATTAGTTTCAAGTATTAGTTTGTTTGCTATGGTTGATTCTTCATCTTCTAATACGTTGTCTGCTATTGAGTCTTGTATGTCTTCTATCTTTTTAATTACCCAACCATCATTTTTCTTTTCGTCAATTGCCCAGTTTTTGTCTAAGTAGTCTATAATTCTACTTGGTATGATTGTGATTTCTTCTCCTGTTTGAATACCATATAAGTAGTATTCTTTTGACAAGTAGTCTTTTTCACTTTCGTTTGTTACTTTAATTTCATATCCTACTTCTAATATGGTTCCTTGGATTAATTCGTTGTCTAATTCTAGTCTAACAAATCCGTTATTTGGATCTCCTTTGCCTGGTCCCATATAAGTAATGTTTTTATTATCTCCTGTTACGTTTCCTCTTTCGTCAATTTCTATGTTTGCAATTACTTGACCATTTGCTAAGGTTGCTTTTAATGTTTTTACTCGTTTGTTTAGTTCTAGTTGTTGTTTTGCTCTTTCTACAATTCCAAAGTCTACGTTTCTTATATTGTATCCTACTGGTATAAATTTATCCCCATCGTATTCTGTTTCAATTGATGTAATTCCATATTGAATTTCTCCGTCGGCATTTTCTTCTATACCAAGTCCCATGATAGGTGTGGTCGAATTCATTTTGGTTTTTGTTATTTTAGTTTGTTGATTTACAGTTTGCATTTCTTGGTCAATTTTTTGTCTTTCTTCGTAACTGTCTTTTGCATCTGTATATCTTATGTCCACTTCGTCTTTATACCAGTTTTTGTTTTGGTTTCTTTCTTGTTTATACACAGTTCCTTTGTATTTTTGTACGGTGTAAGTTTGGTCTCCCCATGTATAGGTTAAGGTGTAGTTTCCTGGTACATAGTTTTTGATTTCAAAATCTCCGTTTTCGTTCGTTGTTGCTGTATATGGTTCTCTACCTTCTTCTTTTAGGGTAACGGTTACTCCTGCAATTCCTTTTTCGCCATCTGTATATTTTCCATCTCCTTGACGGATTTTTCCGGTTTGTAAGGTTGGCTTTGTTCCATAGTCGTCTAAGAATACTTTTCCTGTTAAGGTTCTTGGTTCAGCATATTCTAATTTTATACCTGGACTTGCACTAGTATCCCCTTCATAGCTTTTGGTATTTCCTGGTATTGCATTTCCTGGGTTAGATACTCTATCAATTCCAGCATAAGCTTTTCCATCTTTAAAGATTGAATAAGAATTGATTTCTGCTACATTGTCTAAGTTTTCTTTGTTGTTTAATATTCTAAGAATTGCTTCTTTGTTTAAAGCAAATGTTACATAGATACTTTCTTCTGCATTACCTTCTTTTGTTATTTTTTTGTTTACTGGAATAATAACTTTCTTATATTTGTCATTAAATGGTTCTTCAGTAAGTTCTTTGTTATCTTCTATCATTCCTCTATCATTTAATTTGGTTCCATAACCTTTTACTTCGTAATTTTTATCAAAGTAGTCTACAATGCTGTTTACTTGTGTTACTAAGCTAGAAGATTGATTTTGCATTCTTAGTTCATAGGTCATATAAGCCTTTAGTTCTTTGCTCTTGTCGTCGTCACATGTATAGTCTACATCTGATTTGTAAATAGGTCTTGTATATGGGTTATTTCCCCATGTGTCTCCGAATCCAAATCCTAAATTGTATCCATTTAATAATTTTTTGACTCCATATT